>NZ_JAOVQN010000024.1:0-58831 GCF_025673445.1 Ruegeria marisflavi | reverse complement strand
TCTTGCCGTGGTCAACGTGCCCAATCGTGCCGATGTTGACGTGCGGTTTCGTACGCGCGAACTTTTCCTTTGCCATTGCAAAGCTCCTTTTTTCTTACAGACGGCGCGCGATCATGCGCACCAACAGGAAGGACGGGGTGCGTGGTTTCCCACGCACCTCGGGTTATGCAAATTTCGCCTGAATCTCTTCCGAGATGTTCTGCGGCACCGGATCGTAGTGATCGAACTGCATGGTGAACTGGGCGCGGCCCGACGACATCGAACGCAGGGTGTTGATGTAGCCAAACATGTTGGCCAGCGGCACGAACGCAGCGATTGCGATCGCGTTGCCGCGGTTCTCCTGCCCCGACACCTGGCCCCGACGCGAGGTCAGGTCGCCGATGATGCCACCAGTGTATTCTTCCGGAGTCACCACTTCGACTTTCATGATGGGTTCCAGCAGTTTCGCACCGGCCTTCTTCATGCCTTCGCGCATACCCATGCGGGCGGCGATTTCGAAGGCCAGAACGCTGGAGTCCACATCGTGGAACTTGCCGTCGATCAGGGCGACCTTGAAGTCGATAACCGGGAAACCGGCCAGCGGGCCCGAATCCATCACCGATTTGATGCCTTTTTCGACGCCGGGGATGTATTCCTTTGGAACCGCACCACCAACGATCTTGGACTCGAAGGAATAGCCTTCGCCCGGTTCGGTCGGCGAAATGACCAGCTTGACCTCGGCGAACTGACCCGAACCACCCGACTGTTTCTTGTGGGTGTAGGTGTGCTCCACCTGTTTGGACACGGTTTCGCGATAGGCCACCTGGGGGGCACCGATGTTGGCCTCGACCTTGAATTCGCGCTTCAAACGGTCAACCAGGATGTCGAGGTGAAGTTCACCCATGCCCTTCATGATGGTCTGACCCGATTCCAGATCGGTTTCGACGCGGAAGGACGGATCTTCGGCGGCCAGACGGGCCAGACCCTGAGACATCTTCTCCTGGTCGTTCTTGGTCTTGGGCTCGACTGCGATCTCGATCACCGGATCCGGGAAGGTCATGGTTTCGAGAACCACGGGCTTGGACGGATCACACAGGGTGTCGCCGGTGGTGGTCTCTTTCAGACCTGCCAGCGCGATGATGTCGCCTGCAAAGGCTTCTTCGATCTCCTCGCGGTTGATCGCGTGCATCATCATCATCCGGCCAACGCGCTCGCGCTTGCCTTTGGTCGAGTTGATCATCTGGTCGCCCTTCTTGAGGACGCCCGAGTAGATACGGGTAAAGGTCAGCGAGCCGACAAACGGGTCGTTCATGATCTTGAACGCCAGTGCCGCGAAGGGCTGCGCGTCATCGGCAGAACGGGCGATGTTACGCTCTTCGTTTTCGTCACCCGGGGCAAAGCCCATATAGGCCGGCACGTCGAGCGGCGACGGCAGGAAGTCGATGACCGCGTTCAGCAGCGGCTGAACGCCCTTGTTCTTGAACGCCGAACCGGCAGCAACCGGGACGAAGCTGAGCGACAGGGTGCCCTTGCGGATCAGCTTGCGCAGGGTGGCTTCGTCGGGCTCGTTGCCTTCGAGATAGGCTTCCATCGCCTCGTCGTCCTGTTCGACGGCAAGCTCGATCAGGTTGTTGCGCCATTCTTCGGCAACGTCCTGAAGGTCTTCGCGGATCGGCTGACGAACCCAGCTTGCGCCGAGGTCTTCACCCTTCCAGACCCACTCTTCCATCTTGATCAGGTCGACGATGCCTTCCAGCTTGTCCTCGGCGCCGATCGGCAGGGCGATCGGTGCGGGGATCGCGCCGGTGCGGTCCTTGATCATCTTCACACAGTTGAAGAAGTCAGCGCCGATCTTGTCCATCTTGTTGACGAACACGATGCGCGGAACCTTGTAGCGGTCAGCCTGACGCCACACGGTTTCGGTCTGCGGCTCGACGCCGGCGTTGGCGTCCAGCAGACAGACGGCACCGTCGAGAACCGCCAGCGAACGCTCGACTTCGATGGTGAAGTCAACGTGGCCGGGAGTGTCGATGATGTTGAAGCGGTACTTGGTGTCCGAGGTACCTTCGGCGGTCGGATCTTCCTGGCGCTGCCAGAACGTGGTCGTGGCGGCCGAGGTGATGGTGATCCCGCGTTCCTGTTCCTGCTCCATCCAGTCCATGGTGGCGGCGCCATCATGGACTTCACCGATCTTGTGCGACTTGCCGGTGTAGTAAAGGATACGCTCGGTCGTGGTGGTCTTGCCCGCGTCGATGTGGGCCATGATACCGAAGTTGCGGTATCGCGTGAGGGGATATTCGCGTGCCATGTCTGCTCGCTCCTATTACCAGCGATAATGGGCGAAGGCCTTGTTGGCTTCGGCCATCTTGTGGGTGTCTTCGCGCTTCTTCACGGCAGTCCCGCGCGACTGGACAGCGTCCAGCAGCTCGCCGGCGAGGCGTTCTTCCATGGTGTTTTCGTTGCGCTTGCGGGCGGCGGTGATCAGCCAGCGGATCGCCAGGGCTTCACGACGCTCGGGGCGCACTTCGCACGGCACCTGATAAGTGGCACCGCCGACACGACGCGAACGAACCTCGACCGAGGGCTTCACGTTGTCGAGCGCTTCGTGGAACACTTCCACCGGGGCGCGCTTGATCTTGGTCTCGACGCGCGTCAGCGCGTTGTAGACGATGGTTTCTGCGACCGACTTCTTGCCGTCGATCATCAGGTTGTTCATGAACTTGGTCAGAACGCGGTCGCCATATTTGGCGTCGGGCAGAACTTCGCGTTTCTCTGCAGCGTGACGGCGCGACATGCTCGTCTCTCCTTCTTACTTCGGACGCTTCGCGCCGTACTTCGAACGGCGTTGCTTACGGTTTTTGACGCCCTGGGTATCCAGAACACCGCGCAGGATGTGGTAACGCACGCCGGGAAGGTCTTTTACACGGCCGCCACGGATCAGAACAACCGAGTGCTCTTGCAGGTTGTGGCTTTCACCGGGGATGTAGGAGATCACTTCGAAACCGTTGGTCAGGCGAACCTTGGCAACTTTCCGCATAGCGGAGTTCGGCTTCTTCGGAGTGGTGGTGTACACGCGGGTGCAGACGCCGCGTTTTTGCGGGCACTGCTCCAGGTGCTGGGACTTCGAGCGTTTTACTTTCGGCTGCCGCGGTTTGCGGATCAGCTGTTGAATCGTTGGCATTCCGGTTTCTTCCCCGTTTTGCAACACACATGTCATGCACGCGCGCTGCGTGCGGCTTCATTCTTTGCGCGCTTGCGCTAACGCAAACACAAAACCCGCGAGCGTTCCCATTCCGAGGTGAACGTCGCGGTTGGTTCTCAGAGGATCGGGACGACGAAATTGTCCGGACCTTGACCACGTCTATTTGAAATCGGATATGGGATGTCCCCGGTTTCCGAGATGTTGCGCGTAATAGGGGGAGTCGGCAGCAGTGTCAACAGCCCCGGCCAATGTTGCCAAGCGGGTAGAGGGCTGCCAATGTCATGGCAACTCGTATTTACAGGTTTATTCATGGACAGCAAGGACATGCAAGCCATCGGCCTGTGCCGGTTCTCGTACCCGGCTTTTGGAGGGTTTCAGGTCGAGCATGCAACCATAGACGAACGCATTGCCTATCTTTATGCCGAGGATCGGATGGAAGAGCGGTTCCAGTTGATGGAAACCGTCGCCCTGCCCTGTCTGCGCGAACAGACCGATCAGAATTTCGAAATGATCATCGTGATTGGCGATAGCCTGCCCAAGTTGCACCGCGACAGGTTGAATGACCTGACTGCCGATATGCCGCAGGTTCGCATCGTTTCGGAACCACCCCGTCCCCAGCGCGAGGTGATGAAGGAGCTCCTGAACGCGGCCCGCACGAATCCCTCCGAACCGTGCCTGCAATTCCGACACGATGACGACGATGCGATCTCGGTCGATTTCATCGAACGGTTGCGCCAGACTGTGCGTGACTGTCCCGGACTGATCCGCGACAACCGCACGGTGGCGGTGGATTTCAACCGCGGCTACGTGGCCGAGCTGGGCACCCAAGGTATTTTGGCCACCGAAACCGTCCGGTCGCTCTATGTCGCGTCGCTGGGCATGTATGTGGCGGGCAGATGCCATCTGACGATCATGAACTTTGCCCATGAAAAGATTGGCCGGTTCATGCCAGTGGTCAGCCTGAGCGATGCCCCGATGTGGGTCCGAACCCACAACGGCTATAACGACTCGCGCCAGAAAAAGGTGAAACCGGTCCCCGTGGAGCCATTGACCGAAGCGCAGAAAGCCGAGTTTGCCGCCCGCTTCGCGGTGCGGGAAGAGCGCGTCAAACAGGTGTTTTCGGAGAGATGACAATGCAGGTTCTGGGTCTTTGCCGGTTTAGCTATCTTGGTCACGGTGGTTTCAAGATCATGCATGAAACCTTGGACGAACGCCGCGCCTATCTCTATGCCCCGGAACGCATGGACGACAGGTTCCGCCAGTTCGAGGCGATCACCCTGCCGACCATCGCCGGGCAGACCGACCCCGACTTCGATTTTGTCATCGCCATCGGCGAGTGTTTCCCGGATCGCTATCTGGTCCGTTTGCAGGATCTGACCCGCGACGTTCCCCAGATCCGCATTCGCGCCTTTCCTCCGCTGCGTCACCGCACGGCCATGGCGCGCGCGCTGGACGAGGCCCGGCAGGATATCGACACACCTTGCCTGCAGTTCCGGCTCGACGATGACGACGGCATGGCGCGTGATTTTATCGAACGCTACCGGCAGGTGGCCGAGGATACCCGCGCGTTCTGGCAAAGACACCCGGCGGTGGCGGTAGATTTCAACACCGGCTACGTGTTCCGCTGCGGCGCGCGCGGGATCGAAGTTTCCCCGTTTCAATTCGCCTACAGCGCCATTGCACTGGGCGTAATCGTCGCCCCGGGCCATACCGAAGGGATCATGCATCACGGGCACCACAAGCTGTGGACCTCGATGCCGACCATCACCGTGCCGGGCGAGGACATGATGTTGCGCGGGCATAACGACTTCAACGACTCGCGTGCCAAACCGGGGGCCAAACAATTCGAGTATACGCCGCTGGATCCGGAGTCCGAGGCCTATTTCAAGGCCCGGTTCAACGTCGACAATGCGCGGGTGAAGGAGATCTTCTCAGCTTCCCCTGCGGCGTGAGCGTTCGCGGAACAGGGTGAACAGACCGGTGGCGACAACCAGTCCCGCGCCCAACATGGTGACGGGATCGGGCCAATTGCCAAAGATGAGCCAACCCAGCCCCAAGGCCCAGACCAGGCTGGTGTAGCGGAACGGCGCGATGAACCCCACCTCGCCCACGCGCATCACCATGACGCTGCACAGGTATCCGATCAGGACAAAGACCGACGCGCCAAATACCAAAAGACCTGATTGCAGGTCGAGCGGCACCCAGGAAACGGTCAGGGATCCCACAAGACCAAGACCGGTAACCGTGAGGGCCGTCGCCAGTGTGACAACCATGGACGGAACATGAGATGACATCCGACGCGTGATCAGGTCGCGCGCGGTCACGCAGGTGACGGCCAGCAGCGCATAGATGGCGTGTGTCGTGAACCCGTCCGGTCCCGGCCGAACGATCAGCAGCATCCCGCAAAACCCGATACCGATGGCCAGCATGCGCCGCCAGCCCACAGGTTCGCCAAAAATCAGGGCCGCCCCCAGGGTGACGGTGAGCGGCAAAGCCTGCAAGACGGCAGTGACATTCGCCAGCGGCATGTTCATCAGCGCGGTCAGAAAGAAGAAGGTGGCCCCGATTTCGGACACGCACCGCATCGCCACAAGCACTCGGTCGCGGTGGTCGAACCTCAGGTGCAGCGCCCCCAGATGCCGAGCCAGAAGGAAAACCCAGACAGAGGTCAAGGCCCCGCGCAGGGTGATGATCTGGAACAATGGAAGGCTGCCGCCCAGCAGTTTGACAATTGCGTCGTTGACGGTAAAGGCGGCCATGCTGCCCATCATCAACAACGCCCCGCGAGTATTGGGTGACATGTTCCGACCTCTTCGCAGGGAACCATCGTCGGCGCCGCCCGAGCGTTCGTTCACAAGCTAACAGACCCGTTCTGGCCTGCCATGCGGAAAATGGCAAGATAGCGCGACAGACTTCAACTCAGGTCGCGCCGCCGCTGCATCCACATATGCAAGAGAATGCCGACGACATAGAACAGGATCACCACCGCCAGCATTCCGCCCGTTCCCCCGCGTTGCAGAACAAGCATCAGAACCGGGGTGCCCAGAGTGTTTCCCAGGTTGCCCATCTGGGCCATCGCCCCATTTGCCAGCGCCCTGTCGCGGGCCGTTGCGTTCAACTGCGGGATCGAGGCGAAACTCGCCCCCTGCACCAGCCCCAGCGCGGCAAACAGTGCGATGCAGGTCGCGGCGGGCGGAAAACCCAGCCAGTGGCCGCAAAGCACCAGAGCAGACAGCGCAAACCCGGCCATCACGATACGCACCGCGGGCCAGTATCGCAGCAATGGCGTCACGATCAAAAGGGACACACCAATGCTGGCCACCGGCATAAGCCCGACCACCGCCGCACGCTGTCCATGCGGAAGCAAACCCGGCAGGATCGCCACCAGCGACACAAATGTCAGCGTGTAGAACAGCCAGCCCATGGCCGGAGCGGCGATGAAGGCCGACCTGTAGGCTGCCCGATGCTGTTGGAGTATCTCGACAAGACCCAGGTGATCGCCGGGAACGGCCGGTGAATTGTCCTCATCCAGAAACCACCACCAGACCAGTGCGGCAAGGGCCGCCATGACGCCACCATGAATCAGAAACAGCAGCTGGACACCAAAGACCTGTGCCAGCGGCAGACCAAGCCAGGCCACGATCGAGAACGCCACGGCAAAGAATGTGCTCCAGAGCGTCATCGCCGACCCACGCAAGCGGTCGCTGGAAACCTGGGCAATCAGGGTCGGCGCAGCAACAACGATCACCAGGTGCGACAGGCCCTCGACAACTCGGCTGGCCAGCATCACGGGAAACCCGGGCAACGTCGATTGCCAGATCGAACACCCAGCACCCACCATCAACCCGATCACCAGCAGCCGCCGGAACCCGTACCGGGCGACAAAAATACCCGCGGTCAGCCCCAGCACGATCCCGGCAAAGCTGATCATCGAAAGCAACAGACCAAGCCCCGCGCCGCTGTCTGGATAACGCGCCCCGATCAGGTCAAAGGGAACGGCAATCTTGGCAAACTGTCCCGCCGCGCCCAGACCAGCGCACCAAAGAAGCAGGATCAAACCGATGGAACTGAATGGACTGCGAACCATGGCCTAGCGTTACCCGCTTCCCTCTGACAGAGCCACAGGATTCGGGCGGTTTCAGGTGTCGAGCGCGTCGCCCAGCCAACCGACCGTATCGACAGCGGCACGCAAAGCCGCCTCCTCGCTGGAATAGCTGCGCATCCCGTGGTGGCCGATGCTGTACCAGCCGCGCCCATCTTCGGGGTCGCGGCGGAACTCGTCGAACCCAAAGGATCCGTCCGGTCGAACAAAAACGTCGACGCAGATGGTTTCGCCATCCAGGTTGACGGATCGGAGAACCTTGTTCGCGTGGGCCATAGGGCGAGGTTGTCAGATTTCGCTGGCCGCCTCAATGGCTGTGCTGCCGAGGCAGAGCCTGCTAGGCTGCGCCGGTGCGATGCCATCATGGCATCGCTCAATCCGGCCTAAGCGCTGAACAGCGCATCCTCAGGCCGCCCTCCCCCGGACAATCGCAACAAAGGAGCCGTCATGCCCGACAAGCATTATGTATTGACCATGGCCAGATACAACATGTGGCAAAACCAAAGCCTGCTGGCGGCGGCCGGCGACCTGGACGAAACCGCACTTGAACAGGACAGGGGGGCGTTTTTCGGGTCGATCCGCAGAACCCTGTCACATCTCTATTGGGCCGATCAGCTATGGCTGAGCCGGTTCGCCCAGACACCGCCGCCGACGGTCGGCGGCAAGGACTCGGTCAATTCCGTCAAGGATTGGAGTCAGTTCCCGGACGAGCGCGCTGCCCTGGATCAGAGCATCCTCGATTGGGCGCACAGGGTTTCACCCGATTGGTTTGAAGGCAGTCTTAAATGGACTTCTGTCATTCTGAATGGCGAGCAGGTCACGCCACGCAGGACACTGGTACTCGGTTTCTTCAACCACCAGACCCATCACCGGGGTCAGATCCACGCAATGCTGACGGCGGCCGGTGCCATGCCCGAGGATACCGATATCATTCTCTTGCCTGAACGCTTCGCCGCAATGTGATCCAGGCAAAAGAAGAACCCCCGCGCAAGCGCTGACGCATTCCGTGTGGTGGGACACGCTAACAACAAACTCTGTCGCGCGCGTCGCGGCAGGGTTTTGTTTTTGAACGAAAAAAATGACGTGCAGATGCCAATGTCGAAAGGCGAAATCCCGAGAAAATTTTCTCGGGCACCGCAAACGGTCACTCCGTGCGAAGAAAGTTTGATCAAACCAAACATTTTCGCTTCTGATTTTCAAAATAGAGCCAATATCTATCGGTCACAAGCTTGATGTTCGCATTGGTGCGGAATCCACGGATTTTCTTCCGTGACCACTCCAAATTGCGCGAGATTTCTGCTTTCTGGTCGGAAAAACGACTCGAGGCGGAACCGCGCAGGTCTGAGGTTCCGATGGCAGGCTTGGCTACATTCAACTTCAAACTCTCGCAGCTTTACCCGGGCTCAGGCGAGCACATGCTCAACACCTGCAGTAATCCGGACTGCTCCAACTTCGGTCAGCCAATGACGGAGCGCGCGGAGCGGCGGGAACTCTGGCGATCAAAGCGGCCAGATCTTACTCCAGAACAGCTGAAGCTCTTTGAGACCAATGGACCTGGCGCCTACAAATTGGCTGGATCCAAGGGGAAACATCTTCGCGTTTCCAGCTCTTTCCAGTTTGAGCACAATCCCCACGAGTGGTCGGATCAGCGGACCATTCAGTGCCTCGGTCAGACACGGGATGGCGCACCATGCAAATCAGGGTTCTCAATCCTTTCTCCGGTCCACCTGGAGGAAGAGATCGACCGGTTGCGGAACTACAATGGCGTCCTCGATGGACCAGCATGCGGCGCTTGCGGGATTCGCCTTCTCGACAAGCCTGACGAGTTTGCACTGAATGGCACTCACGAAAGAACCAAGGATCGGGATGGCAAGCCTACGAAGAAAAAAGCCGCTCCAAAATCCATTCGAGTGGTGCACAAACCGTGCAAAGGCAAAAAAGGCGCGCGCTTTTCTGTATCCTTGCCCCATGCCGGGCAAAAGAATACGGCGGACAACCTTCGCATCCTCGCTGCAATCCTGAACAGCGCAGGTATCATTGATATTCAAAGAACCCTCAGCATTGCGACCGGCAAAAGCATCGGCATGTCCCGCATCTACGATCGTATCGCTTGGTTCGAGGAGGTCTACCTGGCCTACGAACGCGAGATGCTGCGCCGCTGGAAGGCGAAGGTCGAAAAGAGCGGAGAGTTGATCGAGCACCGCCTTAGCCATGATGACATGGTTCTGACAGTTAACTGGGAAACTGCGGCAGACCGGCGGAATACTCAATTGAACTGCGCGGTCACCGCTGATGCACGTAGTGGTTACGTGTATCGGCTCGATGTTGATTTCGATCCCAGGGTTGCACCCCTTGACGTTTTCAATTCGACTTATCTGAATGAAGACGGGCAGCCTCAAAACCTCTCGCAAGAATACCCTGGGAGTAAGGTCGCATCGGCACCGAAGTTTTCCTGGCAACGCCCAACCGGCCGGTTTCACGAAAGCCAGTTTTTTGGGGCCTGCGTGAACGAGATTCGAGCGTTCCAGATACGTGCCAAGCGGCGGATGCCAAAGAAGACCAAGGATCAGCAGGACGAACGCAAAGAGATTATAGACCGCACCAACGGCATGATCACCAAGATCCGCGAGATCTCCGAAGGTTGGTTTGGCTTCCCCTTCAATGACACAGACGAACGGGGATCGTTTAAGGGCGTGACCACCAGGGACACCTACACCAAGGGTGCACACTTTGCCCTGCTGAAGGAGATGCTGCCTTATGGCTCAATAGTCCTGACAACGGAACAGGAGGCAACACTTCCACCTCTACTGCCTCACATATTCGACCAAGAGATCCGCGAGAACCGCTTCACCTGGCTTGCCATGTCATTCAACAAGAAGGCGACAAAACCGGAAAGGCAAAGGCTGGTCAACGGCTATCGACGAGCCCGAAAGAAGTTCCGCGACCAAGGGTTATATGACGGCCGGTTTAGTCCGGACATGGACGAGCAAGCGATCACAGAAGCGTATATCGCCAGCGGTCTCTCAACAGCCCTTCGGGGCACATCTTCGCCGTTTCAGATATCCAACTACAAAACCAAGAGCTTTCCAAGCCTGTGGGTGAAGTCGCCAACTGAAGCAAGCGGCGAGATCAGCAAGGTGGTTGGATTTCCGATCGTGCCCCGCCCATTCCGCCAATCCCTCAAACGGATTCCATACGACCAGGAGCAGCTCGATGTTGACCTGAGGGCAGAGCTTTCTCCCCTGGTTTACAAGGCAACCTTGCAGCCAGTTAGCAGCTTTATGAATTCACTGCGCACGCGCCTCAGCGTTGCGGACCGGGCTGATAGCGGTGGCGCGCGCGTCGGTGGAAGCTATATTCAGGGGGCAATCTTCAAACCGAAAATCCTGGTTTCAATTCTCAATATCTACCGGGTCCACTACAACTTCTTCGAGGAGCGCAGCTATGCGTGCCCTTATGCAGAGATTGACGACCTGATCGACCCGCCAGTGATGATACAGCGGGGGATGCCGATACCTGGGACAGATGAATTCATCGACCTCCCACCAAAACCGAAGCGGATGCCTGCGAAGAAGACGCCAGCCATGAGGCACGGAATGGATGCGTTCACCAAAAAGAAGGACGGCTCTGAAACACCCCCTGACCTCTACCGCGTTCTTTATCGTCCCTGGCTCTACATGGGCACAAAACTGGGCGCTCGTTTTGAGCGATCAAGGAAGACGGGGAAGTCCAAGAAGGTATTGTCTGAAAAGCAGGCTTAGGTTGTAAAACACATTTCTCGCAGAATCTCTTGCGCATCATCTTGTATTGTTCTTACTCTGTTCCCCCATAATGGAGTGTGTGAAAACAAGATAGGGACAGCCGAATGAACGCGCCTGCTGGCAAGAAAATCACGACGAAAGAAGAAGCTTTGCGAGCTCTGGTCGACGAAATCTCGATTCCTCCGAGCTATGATGAAAAGGCCAGGACCCGTTACAGGTCAATTGGCGAATGGCTTGATCGGCCCGCTTCAACCATCCATGGGCTTGGACCGGTGATTTCCTCTCAGGGTTCGTTTGCGCTCGGCACCGTCATTCGCCCTGTGGGGGATGGAGATGCCTATGATGTAGATGTCGTCTGCTCACTCAAGCATGGCTCCAAAAGCAAAATGTCCCAAGAGGAGCTCAAGCAAGCGGTAGGCGTCGAAATTCATGGGTATGCGAAAGCTCAAAACATGAGCAGCGAACCCGATGATGCTCGCCGGTGCTGGACGCTCGAATACCAGGATTCTGCGAATTTCCACATGGATATCCTGCCCGGCATTCCCGCGCGGGACGATTTCACGACGCAGATGAGGGGCTACAGCCCTGATGTCGGGCTTGTTCAGCGCCTCTCTGAAACGGCTATTGGTATCACCGACAAAAAGCATCCTGGATATCATTTCCGCGGTGCAGAATGGCTGATCAGCAACCCCAAAGGCTATGCGGGATGGTTCCGTGTTCGCCAAGAAACAGTCCTGGAGGAAGCCAGGTTGCGGATGAACGCCGAAGGGCGCGCCTATGCCAAGGTCGAAGAAATACCCAGCTATGAAGTGCGGACACCCCTGCAAGACGCCATCAAGCTCTTGAAGAGGCACCGAGACGTGATGTTCGATGGGGACAAACACAAGCCGATCTCGATCATCATCACGACGATCGCGGCTGAGGCGTATCAAGGTGAACGCACAATTTCGGATACTCTGAAGAACATCCTTCCGAAGATGGAGAGGCGGATTGCAGAACTGGGGGATCCAGCTGTCATTTCCAACCCATCATATCCCCGCGAGAATTTCGCCGACAAGTGGGGTGAAGTCTCTGAAAAACGGCGAAACTTTGAGAAATGGGTCAGCAGGGCGCGTCAGGATTTCCTGTCTTATCTCACCGTCAGCCGTTTCAACGAATTCCCGGAGCCCTTCAAAGCGGCTATGACTGAGGCGACCATTCGTAAAGTGTCTCCGAAACTTGGCCTTGCTGCAGCCATGATCGCTGCTGGCACAACGGCAGCTGTAGCTGAAGCTCAGAAAGTTGAGGCTGAAGGTAATGCCACAAAGCCTTGGCTCGACATTGAGTGACGAGGTCTGGCACCTCGTCCGCGATATCAAGGACGCACTCTACGTCGATCAGCCCTACCTGGGAGTCTCAGAACAAGGTGAGGCTGTTGTCGTAGAAGGAACCTATGCTTTGTTGCCTCATTTGCCCGAGCACAGAGATATGGGGGCCTTCGCACAGCACAAAGTGCGTGTGACCGTAGAGGCTGACTACCCGAAAACAGAACCTGTTGTAGTAGTTCTGGATCGGTCTATTCCCAGAAAAGACGACTACCATTGCAGCGCCAACGGAGAGTGCTGCATTACCGTCTTCGAAACATGGAAAGCCTCTGCGAAGGACATTTCAATCGCCGGCTATTTCAATGGTCCATTCCGGAATTTCTTTCTCAGCCAGCTGCTAAAACGCCGCAAGGGGCACTGGCCATTTGATGATTGGGCT
Organism: Ruegeria marisflavi; assembly: GCF_025673445.1. Classification (NCBI taxonomy): domain Bacteria; kingdom Pseudomonadati; phylum Pseudomonadota; class Alphaproteobacteria; order Rhodobacterales; family Roseobacteraceae; genus Ruegeria; species Ruegeria marisflavi. The sequence goes on along the minus strand of NZ_JAOVQN010000024.1, from coordinate 46,044 downwards.
CATGGAGAAGAGGGGTTCGCTCAGGCCGTCGCCGAGTTTATCGGCTGCCGGTCAGACGTAGTCACGGTGAAGAACATATTGTCGTGGCGGATCAACAATGAGTGCCTTCCTGCATCCGAAGATGCGCACTGTCCATGTGGAAGCGGCGAAGTGACCTCAGGGTGTTGCGCTGCTCTGCTTTCTGGCTTGGTTCATCGCCTACCTCAAGACGATGCGCAGCGGTGGCTGGAGCGCCTTACCAAGAAGCGCAGACCGTTGACTCCAATTGGGATTCAACGACGCATTCACAAAAACCGGCCCTTCCGCCGGGTTCAATAAAAGAGCGAGCAAGAATGAAATGAGCAATCGAGGACAGCCCCTGCGAGAAGTGACCAAGCTGTTGGTTTGGGGCCGCGCCGCTGGAAGGTGCCAGTTCAGGAACTGTCGCAAGCCACTCGACTATGACCTTCTTTCCGGGGAGTATGATTTCAACAAGGCCTATCTCGCCCATATTGTCGCATCTTCGCCGGGAGGAAAGAGAGGAGATCCAGAAAGGTCGTATCTCCTTTCAGACTGTGCCGACAATATCATGTTGATGTGCGATGAGCATCACCGCGTGATCGACGGAGAAAAGACCTGGCCCGATTACCCTGAAGAACTGCTCCTGGAAATGAAGCGCGAACACGAAGAATGGGTTGATACTGTTCTATCCTCCGGGCCTGATAGTCGTTCACACATTTTGCAATTTTCAGCGCCGATTGGCCCAAATGAGACAGCTGTGCCTTTCGACGATTGCGTGGACGCCATCATGCCCGATAGGACGCCCGCCGAGCGCCGGCCTGCCGAAATCAAGGTTAGAGGGATGCACTTCAAAGACAGTGACCCAACCTATTGGTCCGTTCAGCCTGCGGTTCTGCGAGATGACTTTGAAAAGAAAATCCGAGGTCGGTTCGAAAGTGGCGATATTCGTCATCTGTCAGTATTTGGCCTGGCTCCTATCCCTCTCCTGATGGAGTTGGGGCGCCTCATTTCTGATATTTCAGAGGCTGAAATTTATGAACGGCACCGTGAACCTGCCCAGTGGGGTTGGCCTGAAGAAGGGCAGGAGGTTGAGTTTTCTTCCTCGAAAGGCATCCAGGGGCCCAAGCGGGTCGCCTTGAAGCTATCAATCACTTCACACATTACGGATGATCGGATCACTGCTGCAGTTGGTGACGACGTCTCCATCTGGGAGATACGGAGCAATCCGCAACGGCACGGGGTTATCCGACACAAAGACGACTTGAGCCGTTTCAGGACAATCGTTCGCTCAACCCTTGACGAAATCAAGAATGAGCACGGCATGGATGTCGAAGTAATGGTCTTTCCGGCGGTTCCTGTTTCCTGTGCACTTGAATTTGGACGGGTTTGGCAGCCCAAAGCCCACCCCGACATGGGGATCTACGATCAAACCAAGGAGGATGGGTTCGTTCACAGGCTACGGCTGACTGGCGTATGATTCCAACTATGCCACTTTTGCAGTGTTAAATTCACAGTTTACTCTGCCGCTTTGAGCCATGTGGCCGCAAGTCGCCTGGAATTCCTGAAAACGGGATATTCAGGCGGACTTACCAGCATTTTGGAAAGGTTTGATCGAGTGTGGCAAATCCCAAAAAGGAAAGCCTTGAAACACTTTATGCGCGAAGGTGTTCGGCGTTCCTCACTAAATATGGCCGCATCCCGTGTGGGAGCGGCCATATCTTAAGCATCTTCGTTTACTGCGAAGTGTGCGATTTTGTGTCCCACCGCACGGAATGCGTCACGCAAGCGCGGGGGTCTCTTTTTTCCGTTTCCGGTTCGCCTTGGTTAGTTGCGGCTTTCCGGAGTGTCGACCAGCGAGTCAAAATCGTCGTCTACGATTTCGGCATCCATGATCGGAGCGGCCAGAGCCGCGGCGGCCTCAGCCTCTTCGCGACGGGCCGTGATCACCACGTTGTCGCGCTGCGTCGCGATATGACGGACCCGCTGAGTCGCACCACCGGTACCCGCCGGGATCAGGCGGCCGACGATGACGTTTTCCTTGAGACCGACGAGCTTGTCCATCTTGCCCTGAACCGAAGCTTCGGTCAGAACACGGGTGGTTTCTTGGAAGGAGGCCGCCGAGATGAACGAACGGGTCTGCAACGAAGCCTTGGTGATCCCGAGCAGGATCGGTTCGCCCGAGGCCGCACGACCACCGCGGGCGATCGTCTTCTCGTTTGCCGCGTCGAACTCCTGCTTGTCGACATGTTCGCCCTTCAGCAGGGTCGTATCGCCGCTGTCGGTGATCTCCCACTTTTGCAACATCTGACGCACGATGACTTCGATGTGCTTGTCGTTGATCTTCACGCCTTGCAGACGATAGACCTCCTGCACCTCTTTCACCATGTAGTTGGCCAGAGCCTCGACACCCAGAATCGACAGGATGTCGTGCGGGGCCGGGTTGCCGTCCATGATGTAGTCACCCTTCTGCACGAAGTCGCCTTCCTGCACCGGGATGTGCTTGCCCTTGGGCACCATGTATTCGACGGGCTCCAGACGATCGTCCGACGGTTCGATGGTGATGCGACGCTTGTTCTTGTAGTCGCGTCCGAACCGCACATAGCCATCGGCTTCGGCAATGATCGCGTGATCCTTGGGACGACGGGCCTCGAACAGTTCAGCCACGCGAGGCAGACCCCCGGTGATGTCCTTGGTCTTGGCGCCTTCGCGCGGGATACGGGCGATGACGTCACCGGCCTCGACGGTCTGGCTGTCTTCGACCGACAGGATCGCGTCTACCGACATCGGGTAGTGCACCGGGTTGCCGGCATCGTTGCGCACCGGCTCTCCGTCCTCACCGACCAGTATGATCTCGGGCTTCAGCTCGCTGCCGCGCGGAGCCGCGCGCCAGTCGATTACGATCTTCTGGGTCATGCCGGTGGCTTCGTCGGTCTCGTCGCGCACCGCAAGGCCCGAAACGAGGTCGACATATTTCGCGGTACCGGCTTTCTCGGCGATGATCGGCAGGGTGTAGGGGTCCCACTCGAACAGCTTGTCGCCACGCTTGACCGTAGCACCGTCCTTGACGAACAGCTTGGAACCATAACCCAGCTTGAAGCTGGCGCGTTCCTCGCCCTGCGCGTCCTTGATCAGCAACTTCATGTTGCGGCCCATGACCAGACTTTCGCCTGCGGCATTGAGCAAAAGCTGCGGATTTTCGAACGTGATGGTGCCGTCCTGGTTGGCTTCCTGGAACGATTGTTGACCACCCTGGGCAACGCCGCCGATGTGGAAGGTCCGCATCGTCAGCTGTGTCCCCGGCTCACCGATCGACTGCGCGGCGATGATGCCGACAGCCTCGCCGATGTTCACACGGGTGCCGCGCGCCAGGTCACGACCGTAACACTGGGCGCAAACGCCCTCTTCGCTTTCGCAGGTCAGCGGCGACCGGACACGGGAGGTCTGCACACCGGCTTCGTGGATGGCATCCGCCATCCGTTCGTCGATGAGCTGGCCAGCGGCCACAATCACCTCATCCGTACCCGGGCGCAGGATATCGTCGGCCGCGACACGGCCCAGGATACGCTCGGCCAGCGAGGCGACGATTTCACCGTCGTTGACAGCGGCCTCGGCGGTGATGCCGCGATCAGTGCCGCAATCGGGCTCACGCACGATGCAGTCCTGCGCCACGTCCACCAGACGACGGGTCAGGTAACCCGAGTTCGCCGTCTTCAGGGCGGTGTCCGACAGACCTTTGCGCGCGCCGTGGGTCGAGTTGAAGTATTCAAGAACGGTCAGGCCTTCCTTGAAGTTCGAGATGATCGGCGTCTCGATGATGTCCCCGTTCGGCTTGGCCATCAGGCCGCGCATGCCGCCCAACTGCTTCATCTGGGTCACCGAGCCCCGCGCGCCCGAGTGGGCCATCATGTAGACCGAGTTCGGTTCCTGGTCGGCGCCGTTCTCGTCCTTCTTGACCGACGAGATGGTGTTCATCATCGCCTCGGTGACGCGGTCGTTACACTTGGACCAAGCATCGACGACCTTGTTGTACTTTTCGCCCTGGGTAATCAGGCCGTCCATGTACTGCTGTTCAAAGTCCTTCACCTGCTCGCGGGTGTCCTCGACGATACCCCACTTGTCATCGGGGATCACCATGTCGTCCTTGCCGAAGGAGATGCCGGCCTTGAACGCCTCACGGAAGCCCATGGTCATGATCTGGTCGCAGAAGATCACCGATTCCTTCTGACCACAGTAGCGGTACACGGTGTCAATTACCTGCTGCACTTCCTTCTTGCGCAGCAGACGGTTGACCAATTCAAACGGAGCCTTGTTGTTCAACGGCAAGAGCGCGCCCAGGCGCACACGGCCCGGCGTGGTCTCGACCCGCTCATAAACTTCGTTGCCCTCGTCGTCGATCTGCTTGATACGCGCGGTGATCTTAGTGTGCAGATGCACCTCTTTTGCGTCGAGTGCGTGCTGCACCTCGTCAATCGAGCCAAAGACCTTACCTTCACCCGGCATGCCTTCGCGTTCCAGGGTCAGATAGTAAAGACCCAGAATCATGTCCTGCGACGGCACGATGATCGGCGCGCCGTTGGCGGGCGACAGAACGTTGTTGGTCGACATCATCAGGACGCGGGCTTCCAACTGGGCCTCAAGGCTCAGCGGCACGTGAACAGCCATCTGGTCGCCGTCAAAGTCGGCGTTAAATGCCGAGCAGACCAGCGGATGCAGCTGAATGGCCTTGCCTTCGATCAGGATCGGCTCGAACGCCTGGATGCCCAGACGGTGCAGTGTCGGCGCGCGATTGAGCAGAACCGGGTGCTCGCGGATCACCTCGTCCAGGATATCCCAGACCTCGGGACGCTCTTTTTCGACCAGTTTCTTGGCCTGTTTCACGGTGCTGCTGAGGCCCTTGGCCTCGAGCCGCGAATAGATGAACGGCTTGAACAGTTCCAGCGCCATCTTCTTGGGCAGGCCGCACTGGTGCAGCTTGAGTTCCGGGCCCGTCACGATGACCGAACGGCCCGAGAAATCGACCCGCTTACCCAGAAGGTTCTGACGGAACCGGCCCTGCTTGCCCTTGAGCATGTCCGACAGCGATTTCAGCGGACGCTTGTTGGCGCCGGTGATCACGCGGCCACGGCGACCGTTGTCGAACAGGGCATCGACCGACTCTTGCAGCATACGCTTTTCGTTGCGGACGATGATGTCGGGCGCGCGCAGCTCAATCAGGCGCTTCAGACGGTTGTTCCGGTTGATCACCCGGCGATACAGGTCGTTCAGGTCCGAGGTCGCAAAGCGGCCGCCGTCCAGCGGCACCAGCGGGCGCAGTTCCGGCGGAATGACCGGGATCACGGTCATCACCATCCACTCGGGACGGTTGCCAGACTCGAGGAAGCTTTCGACGACTTTCAGCCGCTTGATGATTTTCTTGGGCTTCAGCTCGCCGGTGGCTTCGGCCAAATCGGCGCGCAGCTGTTCGGCTTCGGCCTCCAGGTCGATCTGGGACAGCATCTCGCGGATCGCCTCAGCGCCGATATTGGCGGTGAAGGCGTCCATGCCGAACTGGTCCTGGGCATCCATGTACTCTTCTTCGGTCATCAGCTGACCGTAGGTGAGATCGGTCAGGCCCGGCTCGGTGACCACGTAGTTTTCAAAGTAGAGGATGCGTTCCAGATCCCGCAGGGTCATGTCCAGCATCAGGCCGATCCGGCTGGGCAGCGACTTCAGGAACCAGATATGCGCAACGGGCGCGGCCAGTTCGATATGGCCCATGCGCTCGCGCCGGACCTTTTGCAGGGTGACTTCCACACCGCATTTTTCGCAGACAACGCCGCGATACTTCATGCGCTTGTATTTGCCGCAAAGGCATTCGTAATCCTTGATCGGGCCAAAGATACGGGCGCAGAACAGACCGTCACGCTCGGGCTTGAACGTGCGATAGTTGATGGTCTCGGGCTTCTTGATCTCGCCATAGGACCACGAAAGGATACGCTCGGGGCTGGCCAGCGAAACCTTGATCTCGTCAAAGACCTTCGGCGGCGTCAGCGGGTTGAACGGGTTGTTCGTCAGTTCCTGGTTCATTTGTTTTCCTCAAATTCGTGCGGAAGGGATGATGGGGTAAGGGCGCGCGGCCCTTACTCGTCCACCTCCGCATCCAGGAGTTCCATGTTCAGGCCGAGGCCACGGACTTCTTTCACCAGAACGTTAAAGCTCTCGGGAATGCCCGCTTCGAAATTGTCCTCGCCCTTGACGATCGATTCATAGACCTTGGTCCGGCCTGCCACGTCATCCGACTTCACCGTCAGCATCTCTTGCAGGGTATAGGCGGCGCCATAGGCTTCCAGAGCCCAGACTTCCATCTCCCCGAAGCGCTGACCACCGAACTGCGCCTTGCCGCCCAACGGCTGCTGGGTAACCAGGCTGTACGGCCCGGTCGAACGCGCGTGGATCTTGTCGTCGACCAGGTGGTGCAGCTTGAGCAGGTACTTGATGCCCACGGTCACGGGGCGCGCGAACTGTTCGCCGGTGCGGCCGTCGAACAGGATGCTCTGTCCGCTGGTGTCGAACCCGGCGCGTGTCAGCGCGTCGTTAACGTCAGCCTCTTTCGCGCCGTCGAACACCGGCGTCGCGATCGGCACACCGCGTGTGACGTTGCCTGCGGCTTCGACCAGCGCGTCGGTGTCCAGTCCCGAGATGCCCTCTTCGTACACGTCCTCGCCATAGGCGTGGCGCATCGCGTCGCGCACCGGGGTCAGGTCACCCGACCGGCGATACTCTTGCAGCGCATCATCGATCCGCAGACCAAGGCCGCGTGCGGCCCAGCCCATATGGGTTTCCAGAATCTGACCGACGTTCATCCGCGACGGCACACCCAGCGGGTTGAGACAGAAGTCGACCGGAGTACCATCCGCGAGGAACGGCATGTCCTCCATCGGTACCACTTTCGAAATCACACCCTTGTTGCCGTGACGGCCGGCCATCTTGTCGCCCGGTTGCAGCTTGCGCTTCACCGCGATGAAGACCTTGACCATCTTCATTACACCCGGTGGCAGGTCGTCGCCGCGGCGGACCTTTTCGACCTTATCCTCGAACCGGGCATCCAGAGCACGCTTTTGCAGCTCGTACTGCTCGTTCAGTGCCTCGACGATCTTGGCGTCTTCCTCGTTCTCCAGGGCCAGCTGCCACCACTGACCACGGGTCAGGGTTTCCAGAAGATCCTCGGTGATCTCGGAACCCGGCTTGATGCCCTTGGGACCCTTGACCGCGACCTTGCCCATGATCAGCGATTTCAGACGCGCATAGATGTTGCGGTCCAGGATCGCCAGCTCGTCGTCCCGGTCACGGGCCAGACGCTCGACTTCCTCGCGCTCGATCTGCAGCGCACGTTCGTCCTTGTCGACACCGTGGCGGTTGAAGACCCGAACCTCAACCACGGTGCCGTAATCGCCCGGCTTCACCCGCAGCGAGGTGTCGCGCACATCCGATGCCTTCTCGCCGAAGATGGCGCGCAGAAGCTTTTCTTCCGGGGTCATCGGGCTTTCGCCCTTGGGGGTGATCTTGCCCACCAGAATGTCGCCCGGCTGTACTTCGGCACCGATATAGACAATGCCCGCCTCGTCGAGGTTGCGCAGCGCTTCTTCACCGACGTTCGGGATATCGCGGGTGATCTCTTCCGGCCCCAGCTTAGTGTCACGGGCAGCGACCTCGAATTCCTCGATGTGAATCGAGGTAAAGACGTCATCACGCGCGATGCGCTCGGAAATCAGGATCGAGTCCTCGTAGTTGTAGCCGTTCCACGGCATAAAGGCCACGACCACGTTCTTGCCGAGTGCCAGTTCGCCCATATCGGTCGAGGGGCCGTCTGCAATTACCTCGCCCTTGGAAACCATGTCGCCCACCTTAACCAGCGGACGCTGGTTGATACAGGTGTTCTGGTTCGAGCGCTGGAACTTGCGCATGCGGTAGATATCGACACCCGCGTCGCCCAGTTCCAAATCTTCGGTGGCCCGGATCACGATCCGCTGCGCATCGACCTGGTCGATGATGCCAGCACGCTTGGCCTGGATGGCCGCGCCCGAGTCGATGGCGACTTTGGCCTCGATTCCGGTGCCAATCAACGGTGCCTCGGCCCGCAGGAGCGGAACCGCCTGACGCTGCATGTTCGAACCCATCAGAGCACGGTTGGCGTCGTCGTTTTCAAGGAACGGGATCAGCGAGGCAGCAACCGAAACCAGCTGTTTCGGCGACACGTCGATCAGGTCCACGTTTTCAACCGGGGCCAGTGTATAGTCGCCGGCCTGACGGGTGTTGACCAGTTCGTTCACGAACCTGCCGTTCTCGTCTAGCGTCGCGTTGGCCTGCGCCACAGTGTGACGCATTTCCTCGGTCGCGGACATATAGTGCACCTCGTCGGTAACCTGTCCGTCGTTGACAACACGATACGGGGTTTCAATGAAACCGTACTTGTTGACACGGGCAAAGGTGGCCAGCGAGTTGATCAGACCGATGTTCGGACCTTCGGGTGTCTCAATGGGGCACATCCGACCATAGTGGGTCGGGTGAACGTCGCGCACTTCGAAACCGGCACGCTCGCGGGTCAGACCGCCCGGCCCAAGCGCCGAAAGACGACGCTTGTGCGTCACCTCGGACAGCGGGTTGGTCTGGTCCATGAACTGGCTAAGCTGCGACGAGCCGAAGAATTCACGAACGGCGGCGGCGGCCGGTTTCGCGTTGATCAGATCCTGCGGCATGACCGTGTCGATCTCGACCGAGGACATACGTTCCTTGATCGCGCGCTCCATGCGCAAAAGACCGACGCGGTATTGGTTTTCCATCAACTCGCCGACGGATCGCACGCGGCGGTTGCCCAGGTGGTCGATATCGTCGATGTCGCCTTTGCCGTCGCGCAGTTCGACGAGCGCACCGATGCAGGCAATGATGTCTTCGCGGCGCAGGGTGCGCTGGGTGTCGGCGGCATCAAGGTCGAGACGCATGTTCATCTTGACCCGGCCAACGGCCGACAGGTCATAGCGCTCGCTATCAAAGAACAGGGTGTCAAACATGGCCGAGGCGGCCTCGACGGTGGGCGGCTCACCCGGACGCATGACGCGATAGATGTCCATGAGCGCGGTTTCCCGGTTCATGTTCTTGTCCTGCGCCATTGTGTTGCGGATATAGGGGCCTACGTTGATGTTGTCGATGTCCAGAACCGGAATATCGGTGATACCCGCATCCAGCAGTTCCTTGACGGTACCACCAACGAGGTCGCCGTCCTTGTCGTATTCCAGGGTCAGCTCGTCGCCAGCCTCGACATAGATCGCGCCGGTTTCCTCGTTAATGATATCCTTGGCAACGAACTTGCCGACAATGTGCCCGAACGGAACCAGCAGGCTCTTGACGGTGCCTTCCTCGATCAGCTTCTTCACCGCGCGCGGGGTGATTTTCTTGCCAGCCTCGGCAATCACCTCGCCCGTTCCGGCATCGACCAAGTCATAGGTCGGCCGGGTGCCGCGGACACGATCGGGGAAGAAGGGCGTGACCCAACCTTTTTTCTTCTCCAGCTTGAAGGAGATGGTCTTGTAATAGGCATCCATGATGCCTTCTTGGTCTAGGCCCAAGGCATAGAGCAACGTCGTCACCGGCAGCTTGCGGCGACGGTCAATACGGGCGAATACGATGTCCTTGGCGTCAAACTCGAAGTCCAGCCACGAGCCGCGATACGGGATGATGCGGCAGGCGAACAGCAGTTTTCCCGAGGAATGGGTCTTGCCCTTGTCATGGTCAAAGAACACGCCCGGCGAACGGTGCATCTGGGACACGATCACCCGCTCGGTCCCGTTCACGATGAACGTGCCGTTGGGCGTCATGAGCGGCATGTCGCCCATGAACACGTCCTGCTCCTTGATGTCCTTCACGCTCTTGCCGCCGGTGTCCTCGTCGACATCGAACACGATCAGGCGCAGGGTGACCTTCAGCGGCGCGCTATAGGTCATGTCGCGCTGCATGCACTCCTCGACGTCGTACTTCGGCTTTTCCAGCTCGTACTTCACAAATTCCAGAACACTGGTCTCGTTAAAGTCCTTGATCGGAAAGACCGACTGGAACACGCCCATGATGCCTTCGCCATCGGCGGGCTTGGCGCCATCACCGGAGTTCAGGAACAGGTCATAGGAGGATTTCTGGACCTCGATGAGGTTCGGCATTTCCAGCACTTCGCGGATCTTGCCGTAGTACTTGCGAAGACGTTTCTGGCCAAGGAACGATTGAGCCATGTCAGATGTCACCTTTTTATTTTCTCACCGGTCAAGGGCGCCGCCGGGCCCCGGCGCCTTGACCATTCGAGACGACACGTTCGGATCAATTCATGGCCACCGTCCCGAGTGGCGGCCTCCCGATGCTCGAACCGCGTCTTAGAAAACGCCCCTCTGCCAGAGGCCCTTTCTAAGACAGGTTCGGCTGGACCCGGAGTTTTCCGGGCCCAGCCAATACTACGATGCGTCTGCGACGCACCTGTAACAGTGCTTAGGCCAGTTCGACCTCGGCGCCAGCTGCTTCCAGCTTTGCCTTGATCTCTTCTGCTTCTGCCTTTGCAATGCCTTCCTTGATCTTGCCGCCGGCTTCGACCAGGTCCTTGGCTTCTTTCAGGCCCAGACCGGTGATGCCGCGAACTTCTTTGATCACGTTGATTTTCGAAGCGCCGGCGTTCTTCAGAACGACGTCGAATTCGGTCTTTTCTTCTTCGGCAGCTGCGCCGCCGGCGTCGCCAGCTGCTGCAACCATCACAGCGCCGCCAGCTGCGGGCTCGATGCCGTATTCGTCCTTCAGGATGTTTTTCAGTTCCTGTGCTTCCAGCAGGGTCAGACCCACGATGCTTTCTGCGAGTGCTTTCAGATCAGCCATTTTATCAGCTCTTTCCGTTTACAGTGTGTGTGTTCCAACGTCGGGGCACATGCCCCACGCAGATCATTCAGTGCCAACCGCTTACGCAGCTTCCGCCTTCTCGATGATGGTGGAAAGGATGCCAGCGATGTTGCTTGCAGGTGCGCCAATCGCGCCAGCGATGTTCGAAGCGGGTGCGCCAATGCACGACACGATCTGAGCGATAAGCTCTTCGCGCGACGGCATTTTCGACACGGCTTCGACGCCAGCACGGTCCAGAGCCGCTCCGCCCATCGCACCGCCGAGGATCTCAAACTTCTTGTTATCCTTGGCGAAGCCCTCGGCCACCTTGGCTGCTGCCACGGGGTCCTCGGAATAGGTCAGAACGGTCATACCCGTCAGCAGGTCGGCCATGCTTGCACACGGCTTTCCCTCAAGGGCGATTTTGGCGAGCCTGTTCTTGGCAACACGCACAGACCCACCCGCTTCGCGTGCACGCGCGCGCAGGTCCTGCATCTCGGCAACTGTCAGACCGGCGTAGTGAGCAACCACCACGACGCCAGAGCTTTCGAAGATCTGGCCGAGTTCCTCGACCACTTTCTCTTTCTGGGCTCTATCCACAGTTCTCTCCAAGTTTGGGACGTTGAGGCGTCCCGGCTCATATTTGCCGGGCTCGCACCCGGCGTTCATGTCCGCATTACGGGGCTGAGCCAAATAATCGCCCGAGGGTCGAGCCCTCGATCTCTTTGGTCCTTCCCGTCTCAGGCAGGAAATTAAGGCTACGAATGTGGCCACCCACCGTCTTGGACGAAACGAAATAAAGCGCACGACGAATCGCACGCTTTACATCGAAGCCTTACTTAGGGCAGAGCGGCGGGGTTTCCAAGAGGTAAAACGACCGATCGACGCGATCAGGCCGCTGGATGCCCCACTTCGAAACGACGGGCCGCAGTTCCGTCGAGATCAATAGCGAGCTCAAGGCTCACGCCTTCCGCACGCAACCGGTCCAGTCGTTCGGCATCGACGCCGTGCAGATCGGAATGCAGGGCCCGCAGTTGCTCCTCGGCGTCGGGCAAGTCGAGCATGCCGCGGATCCGCTCGGTCAGGGGCACGGTAAACCCGCTGGAGACCAGCCGCCATTCAAGCTTGGCCCGCCAGACGTCATAGTCAAGCCCGATGTGATGAAGCAGCGCAGCGCCCTCGCGAACCGGCACGTATCGCTCGGCGATTTCGCTGCCGTCGGCGCGCTGCGCCCAATGCTGACGCAGGCTGACGCCCGGCAGACCGCAGCGGACAAAAGACTTCCCTTGCGGGTGGCCGATCAGCCCCTTTCTGCGGGGGCCGAACAATGCCGCGCTGTCACCATAGACCCGGCGGGCAACATCCCGCTCCATCGGCAAGCGATAGACATTGCCCGACAGTCCCGCCGGGGCCGCAACAATTTCCGCGGTTTCCACCCGGACCGCCTCTGTTGCCGCGGGCATGGCAGCCAGAAAGCCGGATATTGTCCCGTTATTGACATACAGGAACTCGTCAGCATCGACGTTCAGCAGCCATCCGTCCGGCATCGACCGATAGACCCAGCTCAGCGCCATGTTCTGCCGCTTGGTAAAACGTGTGTCGGGCGTCAGCCCCAGATCGGACCAGAATTCGGTGGTACACGGGATACAGGTCAACGACGGATGGCGGGCAAGCACCTCCTGCGCCGGATCATCCGGGTTGTCGAACAGCAAAGTAAGACCTGACGCGCCGGCCTCGAGGTACCACGCAGCAAACCGCAACGTATCGACGAGCGGCTCGTTAAGGATGGCGCCCACGCGCCATTGCGAGGTCATGCCTCACACTTTTTTGTCATTGCTGCCCGCCTCTATCATTGCTGGACGTTTTTCGCGGCGACCGTACACCGAAGGCCGTAGTCAAGTCAAAACGGCGTTGACCCCGCCGACAAGGTCAAAAATGGTGATCCACCACCCCAAAAAAAGGAAAAACCCGGCACCGCCAATGGCGATACCGGGTTTCAACTCTGGGCCGCGACCAGGGTCGCGCCCCTTGTTTCTTAGTTGCCCGAGGCGCTGGCCACGTCAATCGACACGCCCGGACCCATGGTCGAGCTGAGCGCGATCTTTTTCAGGTAGGTGCCCTTGGCGCCTGCCGGTTTGGCCTTGGCGACAGCATCCACGAAGGCGCGGACGTTTTCGGCCAGCTTGGCCTCGTCGAACGACACCTTGCCGACGCCGGCATGGATGACACCGGCCTTTTCGACCTTGAACTGGACTTCACCGCCCTTGGCATTCTGCACGGCTTGGGCGACGTCCATGGTCACGGTGCCGACCTTGGGGTTCGGCATCAGGTTGCGCGGGCCGAGGATTTTACCCAGGCGACCAACAACCGGCATCATGTCCGGGGTCGCGATGCAGCGATCGAACTCGATCTTGCCGGACTGGATGGTTTCCATCAGGTCCTCGGCACCGACGATATCCGCGCCGGCGGCCTGTGCCTCTTCAGCCTTGGGGCCACGGGCAAAGACGGCGACGCGCACAGTCTTGCCGGTGCCGTTCGGTAGGCCGACAACACCACGGACCATCTGGTCGGCGTGACGCGGATCAACGCCCAGGTTCATCGCGATCTCGACGGTCTCGTCGAACTTGGCCGAGGCCGACGACTTGATCAGGGCAACAGCTTCTTCGACCGACAGGTTTTCCTTGCCGGCAAAAGCTTCGCGGGCTGCGCGGGTGCGTTTTCCAAGCTTTGCCATCTTACTTCACCTCGATGCCCATGGATCGGGCCGAGCCCAGGATGATCTGCATTGCGCCTTCGATATCGTTGGCGTTCAGATCCTTCATCTTTGCCTCGGCGATTTCGCGGACCTGGGCAACGGTGACGGTGCCGGCGGTCGCGCGCGAGGGGGTCTTGGAACCCGACTGGATCTTGGCGGCCTTCTTCAGGAAATAGGACGCGGGCGGCGTCTTGATTTCCATGGTGAAGGATTTGTCCTGGTAATAGGAAATCACGGTCGGGCAAGGTGCGCCCACTTCCATGTCTGCGGTCTTGGCGTTGAACGCCTTGCAGAATTCCATGATGTTGATGCCGCGCTGACCCAGCGCCGGACCAACTGGCGGCGACGGGTTCGCCTTGCCTGCGGGCACCTGAAGCTTCAGCGTGCCGATCAGTTTCTTGGCCATTGGCCTTCTCCTTTTTCAACACCTTCGGGGCGCGCCCCTCGGGTTCTCATGTTGTGTGGTCCGGCACAGGATGACGCGTCACCCTGAACCTCCCACAGTGCATTCACCTCAGGCCTGTTTGGCGACCTGGGTGAAATCCAGCTCGACCGGAGTTTCCCGGCCAAAGATCGACACCGACACGCGCAGTTTCTGGCTGTCGTCGTCCACGCCCTCGACCATGCCGTCGAAGCCTTCGAACGGGCCATCGTTGACCTTGACCCGCTCACCAATTTCGAACGAGATAAGGGTGCGCGGCGCCTCTTCGCCTTCCTGCACGCGGTTGAGGATCTGGTTGACCTCAGCATCGCGCATCGGCATCGGGCGGCCCTGCGGCCCCAGGAAACCGGTGACCCGGTTGATCGAGTTGATCAGGTGATAGCCTCGATCGGACATTTCCATGTGCACCAGAACGTACCCGGGCATAAAGCGGCGCTCGGTCGTGACCTTCTTGCCCCGGCGCACTTCGATGACCTCTTCAGTCGGCACCAGCACTTCGTCGATCTGGTCCTCAAGGCCACTCTCGGCGACCGAGGAACGGATCTGCTCTGCGACCTTCTTTTCGAAGTTCGAAAGAACGCTGACCGAGTACCACCGTTTCGCCATGAACCTGTCGTCCTTGTCTTTTCTTGCCAGGTCACTCGAGGCGCCCTGGCGAATGTGTCGATTTGTGCGGCGGCAAAGCCGCGCTCTCTGGAACAAAAAGCGGCGCGCAGCTCGAATCGCCGCACGCCCATCCCAAAGGTTCCGCGTGAACTAGCCCCTGAACCGCCGATGTGCAAGGCCGGATTGTCTGCCCGACCCGCGGCGGGTCAGTTGAACATCCCCAAAAGCAACTGCAAACCGCCCCGGATCGACAGATCGACCAAGGCAAAGAAAACGGCTGTCAGGGCTGCCATGATAAAGACCATGACCGTCGTCAGCAGAACCTCGCGACGGGTCGGCCAGACGACTTTGGATACTTCTGCACGGACCTGCTGGATGAACTGGATCGGGTTGCTGGTGGCCATCTGCCTGACTTCTCTCTGCTTGCGGATTAAGGGCACATAGCCGGACCGGGTGCCGAATTCAAGGCCGGTTCAATTTCCCGGTCGCCGGTTCAGGCCGGGACGGTCAGATAGTCGGCATCAGCAACCTTTTCCAGCCAATTGGCGACCTGCCCGTCCTGCGCCTCCTGAATGGCCAGGTGAACCATGCCTGTGTATGGTGCGGCACCGTGCCAGTGTTCCTCGCCCGGCGGGATCCAGACCGTGTCGCCCGCGCGGATCAGACGTGGCGCGGCAGTCCGGGTGCCGACCAATCCCACGCCGGACAGCACATGCAGCGTCTGGCCCAGTGGATGGGTATGCCAAGCGGTTCTCGCCCCCGGCTCGAACCCCACGCGCAAGGCGCGTACGCGCGCCGGTTCCGGTGCTTCGATCACCGGGTCTTGCCAGACCGTACCGGTGAACCATTCCTCGTTCGCGCGCCGAGTCGGCCGACTGCCACTCGCGAATATCTCCATTCGAACTCTCCCCCTGTGCCCGTCAGCTTGGTTAAAACCGGCAAGGCGTCAAGGCTTTGGCCGGTCGTCCCAGTCGCTCGACAGGATGCGGCGAGCGTCGCCTTCCGGGTCGTCATACTGGTTGGACCGCACGGTATAGACAAAGGCTAGCAACCCGACCGCGCCCAAGATCAGAGAGATTGGAATCAGATAGGAAAGGACTTCCATAAGCTCACCTCAGGCGCAGCGCGTTCAGCGAAACGGTAATGGACGAACTCGACATAGCCAAGGCCGCAATCAGCGGTGAACACAGGCCGGCAACCGCCAGGGGTACCGCGATGACATTGTAGACGGTCGCGATCTGGAAATTCTCGCGGATCCGGCGGGTCGCCTTCTTGGCCGTGTCGCAGGCCCCGGCAATCGGGCTCAGGTCAGTTCCCAGCAGCACGATATCGGACGCCACACGCGCCGCATCCAGCGCCGAGGCGGGCGAGATCGAGACATGGGCGGCTGCCAGGGCGGCAGTATCGTTCAGCCCGTCGCCTACCATCAGGATTCGCTTGCCCTGCCCGGCCAATGCCTGCACCCGCGCCACCTTGTCCTGTGGCAGTGCCTCGGCCATCCAGTTGGCGATCCCCAGGCGGTTTGCCAGCGCCTCGACCGCGCCGGTGGTATCGCCCGAGATCAGCATGACCTGCTTGCCCGAGGCCTTCAGCGCTGCAACCGTTTCCTCGGCCCCATGGCGCAGCGCGTCTGTGAACAGAAAGCTAACAGGTGCCCGGTCGCCCACGGCCAGCCAGGCCGATGTCTGCCCGCCATGCGTTGCACCGACCCAGGCCGCGCGGCCAAGGCGCACGCGCTTGCCCTGCCAGACACCTTCGGTGCCATAGCCCGGCACCTCGGCTACGTCATCGACCACAGCTGGTTCGGCGTCGACAGCGCGCGCCGCGCGGGTCAGCGATACCGAAAGCGGGTGCGAGGATGCCTGCGCCAGTGCCAGCGCCACAGACAGATCGTCGCGCGAGATGTCACCGAGGTTAACCAGTTCTGGTGTACCCGCGGTCAGCGTGCCGGTCTTGTCGAACACAACGGTATCGACCTCGGCCAGTCGTTCCAGCGCGGTGGCATGCTTGATCAGCATGCCCTTCTTGAACAACCGCCCCGACGCCGCAGTGGTCACCGCCGGTACCGCAAGGCCCAGCGCACAGGGGCAGGTGATGATCAGAACGGCCGCGGCAATGTTCAGCGCGGTGCGCACATCGCCAGAATACACAAGCCAGCCCAGAAAACTAAGCGCCGACAAGATGTGAACCCCCGGCGCATAGAGTTTCGCCGCGCTGTCGGCCAGAGAAGTATAACGCGACCGCCCGCTTTCGGCGATGGCGACCAGATCCGCCATGCGGTGCAGAGACGTCTCCTGCCCCACGGCACTGGCACGGATCACCAGCGGCCCGGTCAGGTTGACTTCTCCGGCGCTGACGGCAAGGCCTGGCTCGGCAAAAGCTGGTAGCGTCTCGCCGGTCAGCAGCGACCGGTCGAGTTCCGAGCGCCCTTCGAAGATCTCACCGTCGACCGGCATCCGCCCGCCCGGGCGCACTAGGATCAGATCGCCAACCGCCAGTTGCGCGACCGGAACCTCTTGCTCACGGCCATCCTCCAGCCGGATCGCGCGGGGCACCTCGAGCGCAGCCAGTTCCTCAGCCGCTGATCGCGCGACCGCCCTTGTCCGATAATCAAGATAGCGGCCAGCCAGCAGAAAGAATGTAAGTGTCAGCGCTGCATCGAAATAGGCGTGTTCGCCCGACAGCGAGGTTTCCCATAGGGATGTCACCAGCGCCAGCACGATGGCCAGCACGATCGGCACATCCATATTCAGGCGCTTGACCTTCAACGCGCTCCAAGCGCTGACAAAGAAAGGTTGCGCCGAAAAGGCGATGGCCGGCATCGCGATGGCTGCCGAAATCCAGTGGAACATGTCGCGTGTCGCATCTGACGCCCCCGACCAGACCGAGACCGAAAGCAGCATGACGTTCATCGACGCGAACCCGGCTACCGCCAGACGCATCAGCAGGTCACGACCGGCCCGGTCCGTCTGGGTGGCGCTCAATGCGCCGGGGTCCAGCTCGTGCGCCTCATATCCCGCGCGTTCGAGGACCGGAATCAGATCGGCGGCACGCAAATCAGGCTCGGCCTTGATCAGGGCGCGTTTCAGCGTCAGGTTCACCCGCGCATCCTCGACCCCCGGATGCGCCTGCAAGGCGCGCTCAACCGTCGAGATACAGTTCGAACAATGGATGCCCGGCAGGGACAATGCGATCTGGACATCCTTGGGTACCGGTTTGGCCGGTTCCACCGGAGCTGCCACGCAGGCCGGGCAGGCCGCAAGCGAAGGGCGAAGTTGCGTTGTCACGCCATCACCCTTTCACATGCAAAACGACGCGCTGGGTGAACTCGGTACCATCTTCGGCGCGCGCTACCATGCGGATGTTCCAGTTGCCGTCACCCAATTCCGCCTTGGCCACATAGGCCGTGCCGTCAAAGGTGAAGGCGGGTTCGATATCTTCCTTGACGTGGGTCGCACGGCCCAGCACCGCCTTCAGTTCGGCCACCTCGACCGGCTGTCCCGCCTGATCGGTGATCGACAGGGTGACAAGACCACCCAAGGCATCGGCACGCACGGACCAACCCAAGGACTCTTGCGCATGCAGTCGGGTGTTGAATTCCTGGCTGGCGACGTAAGAGTTCTTTACCTCCAGTCCCGGAAAGGTCTTGATGGCGCTGACGGCCAGCAGAATGTTGACCCCAATGATCACGCCAAATGCGCCGATGAAGATAGCTGCGGCGTGCTTTCCGGTGAACTTGCGTTCGCTCATGCTCAGTTCCCCCGTCCATTGAACGTCGTATCCTTGTAGGCGCGCTCGCCATTGCCAAGGTCCTCGACCCAGATCCGCGCATCGGTGCTGGCGGCGTTCGACGGCGCGGCATCCTTTGGTGCAACGATGTATACACGCTGCAACTGGGCCGTGTCAGCCGGAACGATCACGGATTCATACGGCGTACCCTCGAGCTCGATCCGCATCGTCGGATCACCGGCCACGGACAGGCGGAACCGCCGATCTTCGCCATGCTTGTTGCGTAGTCGCACGTCATAGGTGTTGCGGATCGACCCATCGGACAGGGTGACAAATGTCGGGTTGCGCACCGGCGCCACCGTCAAGTCGATGTCAGACCGTATGAACAGCGCAAACAGCAGCGCAAAGCCGACCAGCGACCACAGGCTGGTATACATGATCGTCCGCGGCCGCAGGACATGCTTCCAGACACTCTTGGGCGGGTTTCCGGCGCGCTCGGCCTGCTCGTCCTTCAGCGCCATATAGTCGATCAGCCCGCGTGGCTTACCGATCTTTTCCATCATGTCGTCGCAGGCATCGATGCACAGCGCACAAGTGATGCATTCCAACTGCTGACCATCGCGAATGTCGATGCCCACAGGGCAAACGTTGACACAAGCCATGCAATCGATGCAGTCGCCCAGCTCGGAATCCTCGGTCCTTTTGCCCTTTCCGCGCGGCTCGCCCCGCCACTCGCGGTAGCCCACAACCAGCGTATCCTCGTCCATCATCGCGGCCTGAATGCGCGGCCAGGGGCAGGCATAGATACAGATCTGTTCCCGCGCGAAGCCACCGAAAAAGAAAGTAGTGAAACTCAGCACCGCCATCGTCGTATAGGCGATCGGATGGGCATTGAGCGTTACAAGATCGCGCAGCAATGTCGGCGCATCGGCAAAGTAGAAAATCCAGGCCCCGCCAGTGGCAAGACCGATCATCAACCAGACGGTCCATTTGGTCAGCCGCAGCCGTGCCTTGCGAAAATCGAGCTTTTGTTGCCGGTGCAATCTCAGGCGCGCGTTGCGGTCGCCTTCGATCCAGCGTTCGACCAGGATGAACAGGTCGGTCCAGACCGTCTGCGGACAGGCATAGCCACACCAGACCCGGCCCAGCGCCGAAGTAAACAGGAACAGGCCTAAACCGGCCATGATCAGCAGGCCGGCAACAAAGTAAAATTCATGCGGCCAGATCTCGATCCAGAAGAAGTAGAATCGTCGGTTGGCCATATCGAGCAACACGGCTTGATCCGGTAGGCTAGGACCACGATCCCAGCGAATCCAGGGCGTCAGATAATATATCCCCAGCGTCACCGCCAAGATGATCCACTTGAGATTACGGAACTTTCCGGAAACCCGTCGGGGAAAGATCGGCTCTCGCGCGGCATAAAGGCTGGGGGCTGGGTTTGAATCACTCACGGACTCACTCCGTTTTTTGGGCATTCTTCATGCTGACTTCTTCCAGATCGTCAACGCCACCACTTTGATATGGGTCAAAAAGCACATGTAGGGGACAACTTTCCGCCCACGCCTTTGCGGTTGCTGCAAATGGCCCCGACGCTTGGTTTCTCGGACCAGTTCCCCGCACCCGCAAAATTCGGCCACATTTTCCGTGCAGACAGGCCCGACATGCGAACCACAGGAACAAATACGGTTTTGAGGCAGGCACTACCACATGGCAGACTTGAGATTTACCGGACAACTGACAGACCAAATATCCGAGCTGTTTGAGGTACTAGGCAGCGGCGTGACATACGGCTCGTTTGGTTCCCTGTCGGGAACTTTGACAATCGGCAGTTCATTTTTGCGGGGAGCAAACATCTCCGGCATCGGCCTGAGAACACCGACGAGCGGCTCCAATTTCCTGACTGGAACAATCACGGGTATCGAGCTTACGCGTGGGTCGATCCCGGATCTGACCAAACCTATACAAATCGAATCCGTGATGACACTGACCGGCCTGTTATTTGATGCACTGCCGATCTACGATCTGGCCGAACGAACATCGGCTGGCTCGCGCGGCGATCTGAACGAAATCGAGCTTTCCACTGCCTTGGG
This sequence comes from Ruegeria marisflavi, assembly GCF_025673445.1. Lineage (NCBI taxonomy): Bacteria > Pseudomonadati > Pseudomonadota > Alphaproteobacteria > Rhodobacterales > Roseobacteraceae > Ruegeria > Ruegeria marisflavi. The sequence goes on along the minus strand of NZ_JAOVQN010000024.1, from coordinate 25,538 downwards.
GCTGAATGACTGGACACTCGAAGGATCGAGTGGAATCGATCAAGTGGCGCCGAACGACTACCTGTCGCTTGCCGGCAATGATCTCCTTCAAGGGTTCGGCGGAAATGACACGCTGAACAGTGGCGACGGATCCGACACACTGCACGGCGGCGAGGGGGACGATATTCTGATCGGAGGCGGATCGGCCACAGACCTTCGTGACATCATCTTTGCCGGTGCGGGCAACGATCAGGCCCAGGGTGGCTACGGCAACGACCAGATTTACGGGATGGACGGAAATGACACGATCATCGGCGGTTTTGGCGCCGACGAGTTGCATGGCCAGTCGGGCGACGACGTTATTACCGGCTCGGCTTTTTCCGACTTGATTTTTGGCGGTGCTGGTAACGATTTTGTCAACGGCGGCTTTGGCCATGACCGGATCAACGGCGGCCGCGGCGCAGACAAGTTCTTTCATTCCGGGGTCGAAGGCCATGGGTCGGACTGGGTGCAGGATTTCAACTCGACTGAGGGAGATGTCCTGATCTTCGGGATCGGATCTGCGCTGGCAAATCAATTACAGGTGCAGTTCGCGCACACCGAATCCACAACTGGGGAAAGGGCCGGCGACGATACCATCGAAGAGTTATTTGTTGTCTATCGCCCGACAGGTCAAATCATCTGGGCGCTTGTCGACGGCGCAGGGCAAGATGAAATCAACCTTCGGATTGGCGATGGGATCTTTGATTTGCTAGGTTGACCGTATTGGCGGCCCCAAGATCCATTCGGCATAAGGGTCTGCCACAACACCGGCACCGGCCCTCCAGGAAACGCGCGAACAGATCGGAGGGCCGGCACCTAGCCTTCGAGCCGACGATGCGGCCGAAGGTTTTTAAGAGCGGCGAGCCAAACTTCGTACTCGCCGCTCTTTTCCTCACTCAGGCGATCACTCGCCGCCGCCCAACTGATGGACATAGGCCGAGACCGCGCGGATCTGCGCTTCGGTGAGGCGGGTGCTCCAGGCAGGCATCACGCCAAACCGGGCGTTGTTCACCGACTCGGAAATCGCGGCATAGTCGCCACCAAAGAGCCATATGGCATCCGACAGATTGGGCGCACCTTGCGTGCGGTCGCCAGTGGCGTCCTCGGCATGGCAGGACGAGCAGTTGTCCGCAAAGACCAACGCGCCGGCGGCCACCTGCGATGCATCCTGCGGCTCACCCGACAGCGACATCACATAGTTGACCACCTGGTCGATCTCGGCGGCTTCCAGCAACTCGTCGCGGCCAAAGGCGGGCATCTCGGAGTACCGCGCATCGTCGTTTTCCGTGTTGCGAATACCTGCGGTAACGGTCTGGTGGATATCCTCGATCGAGCCCCCCCAGAGCCAGTCGTCGTCCAACAGGTTGGGATAGCCCACCGCACCGGCGGCACCTGAACCGTGGCACTGGGCGCACCAGGTCTTAAACACGGCGCTCCCTGCCGAAACGGCATAGGAGTTCAGCTCAGCGTCCGAGGAGATAGCAGTCAGCTCGGTCGCTTCCAGCTTTGCATTGATCGGCGCGTTCGCCTCTTCGACCTCGGTGATTGCCGCCGCAACATTGGCCCGGGTAGACCAGCCCATTACCCCGGCCGTGGCCGAATTGATCATGGGCCAGGCGGGATAGGCGATGGTATAGCCGACGGCCCACACGATGCAGAGATAGAAGGTCCACAACCACCAGCGCGGCAGTGGGTTGTTGAACTCTTCGATCCCGTCCCAGCTGTGGCCAGTGGTTTCCGGATCGCCCTTTTTCATTTCGGGTTTCTTGCTCATTGCCGCGCCTCCTTGTGTGTGGCGGGTTTATCCTGGTGCCGGAAGGGGATGTTTGCCGTGTCGCCATAGGTCTTGCCCGACCCGGGGCGGAACACCCAGATGACCACTCCGATAAAGAAGGCGAACAGGGCCAACAGCATCCAGCTGTCTGCGAATTGCCGTAGAAGGGTATATTCTTCCATATCCCCCTCCTCAGCGGCTCGCGTCCGGCGTGAAGGTCGAGAAATCGACCAACGTGCCCAGCATTTGCAGGTAGGCGATCAGCGCATCGGCTTCGGAGACACCCGGTTGACCGTCGAAGTTGCGTACATTGACCTTGTCGCCATAGCGCTCCAGCAGCCCATCATAGTCGCTGTCGGGATCGGCCTGAGCGGCAAAGTCGGCTTGCGCGGCCTCGATCATCTCTTCCGTGTAAGGCACGCCGACGATAGCGTTGGTGGCCATGATGTCACCGATATATCTACCGTCGATCATGGTGCGTTCGAGGTAACCATATTTGGGCATCACCGATTCCGGTACAACCGACTGCGGGTTCCGCATGTGATCCACGTGCCAGTCATCCGAATAACGGCCGCCCACGCGGGCGAGGTCGGGCCCGGTCCGCTTGGACCCCCACTGGAACGGGTGGTCGTACATCGACTCCGCCGCCAGCGAGTAGTGGCCATAGCGTTCGACCTCGTCCCGCATCGGGCGGATCATCTGGCTGTGGCAAACATAGCAGCCTTCACGAATGTAGATTTCACGCCCCGCCATTTCGAGAGGGGTGTAGGGCCGCATGCCCTCCACCTTCTCGATTGTGTTCTCCAGATAGAACAGCGGTGCGATCTGCACGATGCCACCAATAGTCACGACCAGAAAGCTGAAGATCAGCAGGAGGGTCGCGTTGGTCTCGAGGATCTTGTGTTTTTCGAGAATAGCCATTGCACCGGCCCTCCTTATTCAGCCGGGACCGCGACGGAAAGGCTGGCCTCTTTGGCCGGCGCTTTCCGAACGGTCATCCACAGGTTGTAGCACATGATAATTGCACCGGTGAGGTACAGAACCCCGCCCAGGCCACGCACCACATACATCGGGAACTTGGCGGCCACGGTATCGGCGAACGAGTTCACCAGGAAGCCGTTGGCATCCACTTCGCGCCACATCAAGCCTTCCATGATCCCGGTCACCCACATCGAGGCGGCGTAGAGCACGATGCCGATGGTCGCGAGCCAGAAGTGCGAGTTGACCAGTTTCAGCGAGTACAGACGATCCCGCTTCCACAGCACCGGCACTAGGAAGTAGAGGGCACCGAAGGTGATCATACCGTTCCAGCCCAGCGCACCCGAGTGCACGTGGCCGATAGTCCAGTCAGTGTAGTGGCTCAGCGAGTTGACCGCGCGGATCGACATCATCGGGCCTTCGAAGGTAGACATGCCGTAGAAGCCGACAGAGATTACCATCATCCGGATGATCGGATCGGTACGCAGCTTGTCCCAGGCGCCCGAGAGTGTCATCAAACCGTTGATCATGCCACCCCAGGACGGCATCCACAGCACGACCGAAAACACCATGCCCAGCGTCGAGGCCCAGTCAGGCAGCGCGGTATAGTGCAGGTGGTGCGGACCAGCCCAGATATAGATGAAGATCAGCGCCCAGAAGTGGATGATCGACAGCTTGTAGCTGAATACCGGACGTTCGGCCTGCTTCGGGATGAAGTAGTACATCATGCCCAGGAAACCGGCCGTCAGGAAGAAGCCCACGGCGTTGTGGCCGTACCACCACTGTACCATGGCGTCCTGAACGCCCGGCCAGACGATAACCGATTTGCTGCCCCAGATGCTGACGGGGATGGTCAGGTTATTGACCACATGCAACATGGCGACGGTGACGATAAAGCTCAGATAGAACCAGTTGGCCACATAGATATGGGGTTCCTTGCGCTTGACGATCGTGCCCAGGAACACGGCCAGATAGGCGACCCAGACAACCGTCAGCCACAGGTCAACGTACCATTCGGGTTCAGCGTATTCCTTGGACTGGGTGCCGCCCAGCAGATAGCCGGTAGCTGCCAGCACGATGAACAGCTGATAGCCCCAGAACACGAACCAGGCCAGGTTACCGCCCCAGAGCCGCGCGGCGCTGGTGCGTTGAACCACATAGAACGAGGTTGCGATCAGGGCGTTACCACCAAAGGCGAAAATCACCGCCGAGGTGTGCAGCGGACGCAGACGACCGAAATTTGCGTAACCCTGGGCCCATTCAAAGTTCAGCTCCGGAAAGGCAAGCTGAAAGGCAATGAACGTCCCGGCCAGAAAGCCGACAACGCCCCAGAATGCGGTTGCGATGACACCATAACGGACCACGTCATCCATGTACTCGCCCGAACGGTCGGTCAGGATGTCGGGCTCGCCGGTGTTGCGAAGAGTCCAGATGAAAAGCCCACCCGATACAAGCAATACGATGACTGCATGCATCATGTAAGCCACGTCGCGCGCATAATTTATCCCCATCGCGGCGAACAGCGCGATGAGACCAAGCGCGATGAGCTTGATATAATTCGACATTTTGCGTCCCTTTGCCTTGTCCCGCGCGATTCTAATGTCACGCCAGACGGATTAGACTGGGCGCTTAATTGGAGAATTGCGCATAAATCTGCTTTGATCTGCATCAAGACATACACGTGAAATGTGTGACAGGCATTAGCCAATAGTAACGCCCCCGCTGGTCGGGGCTTGATGCTCACACGAGGTTGAGATGACCTACAAATCCTTGTTGACGGTCCTGACGGATCCCAAACAGTCGAAAACGACGCTGGATCAGCTGGTTGCTCTGGCGGATGCTCAGGATGCCCATGCAGAGGCTCTGTGCCTTGGCGTCGATCGCAGCCAGACCGGGTATTATTACGCCGGGGCGAATGCCTTGATCCTGCAAGAAACCCTGAGCCGGGCGAATGCGGAAGCCGAGGAAGTGCTGACTTTGGCCAAGGATCACTTGTCCAAGGCCGGCGTGCGCTGGTCGGCGGAAAGCGGTGTTGCCCAGATCGCCGATCTGGGACGGCATGTCGCTCACCGCGCCCGTTTCTCTGACCTAGTCGTGCTACCGCGTCCCTATGGGGAAAACCGGGGGGCAGAAGCAGAACCGATCATCGAAGCCGCCATGTTCGAAGGCCATGCCCCGGTTCTGGTGGTTCCCGATGATCGGGCACCGATCAAGCAACCGCGCACGGTCCTGATCGGCTGGAACGAAAGCGTCGAAGCCATGCGGGCGATCCGTCTCGCGATGCCGTTCCTGAGGGCGGCGGAACTGGTTCGCATCGTGGTGATCGACCCGCCGCAACACGGCCCGGACCGGTCGGATCCCGGCGGATTGCTTAGCCAGATGCTGTCCCGCCATGGTGTAAAGGTCGAAATCGACGTTCTGAGCAAGACGATGACCCGGGTGTCGGACATCCTCAACCGGCATGCCTCGGATACCGATGCCGACATGATCGTGATGGGGGCCTATGGCCACTCCCGTTTCCGCGAAGCGATCCTTGGCGGCGCGACACGCAACATGCTGGAGAAGGCAACCGTTCCCATCTTCATGGCGCATTGAACAGGCAAGGGGCTACTCCGGTAGCCCCACAGCCGTAAGCCAGCGTGTGTTCTGCGCGGTATGCAGTGCCGCGCGGAAATACTTGTGGTGGTCCTGAAACCCGGACACCGAGAATTCCGGGGACAGGTCCAGAAGCCTGCTCGCCATTGTCCGCGCCTCGTCCATCCTGTCCAGTTCGCAGAGCGCGCAGATCGAATGGACATACAGAACCACGACATTGGGATTGAGCTGCAACCCCTCTTGTGCGGCCTGAAGCGCCTCGTCAAACCGCCCAGCGTCGCGGTGAACGGCGGCAATGGCGACCAGCGCACGAAACCACAAGGGATCCTTGGGGTTCAGTTGTCGCGCCCGATCCGCAAGGTCCAGCACCTTGTTGCTGTCACCCTGCAACGCTTCAAGCATCGCCATCGATGTCCAGGCCCAGGCAAAGCTTGGACAACCTTCGCAAGCCTGCCGGACCAGCCCCATTCCCCGCTCTATTTCAAGACCGAAGAAAGCCAGAGTGTACCCGGCATAGGCCGCCACTTCGAGATCGCCAGGGGCAAGATCAAGCGCCGCGTTGGCAAGGTCTCCTCCCCGCGCGCGATCCGTATCCTGCGCATAGCCGACCCGCCACGCCACGTTGAGCGTGTGGCACCAGGCCCTAAGCGCCATGGCCTTGGCATAGCCCGGAGACTCGTCGATGGCGGCGTCCAGAAGATCAGCAGCTTTTGCGACCTGCGCCCGGTTCAGCGCCGCCAGCCCTTGCAGATAGTAATCATAGGCACTGGCGTTACCCGGCGCGCTCTGCGCCGCGCGCTCCATCTCTGCCATCTGCACGGTGGGCGCCACGGCGGCAACCACTGCGGCGGTTACCTTGTCCTGCAAATCGAATATGTCCTCGTCGGTTCCATCGAACCTCTCTGACCAGACCTGCGCGCCGGATGCCGTATCGGCAAGTTGGCCACTGACTCGAATCCGGTTGCCCTGGATGCGCATGCTGCCTTCCAGAATATATCTGACACCCAGGTCCCTGCCGATCTGCCGCACGTCCATCGGGGTACCTTTGTAGGCAAAGGAAGAGTTCCGGGCGATCACGAAAAGCCACGGAACCCGCGCAAGGGCGGAAATGATATCTTCGGTCAATCCATCGGCGATGTACTCGGTTTGGGGACTTGCCGACCAGTTCGTCAAGGGAAGAACCGCCAGCGAGGGTTTATCGGCAACCGCTTTTGGGCGCGTTGCGGGCGCATCCGCCTGTCGCAACGGCATCCAATCGAACAGACGGATGCTGCGCGATATGTTTTTCAACACAGGCGAACCGGCATCCAGAAAAGTAATGTCCAACCGGCCCGCCACTTCGTCACGGACACGCTCTGAGACGGCAACACCGCCTGTCGGCGCATGGGCCTCGATGCGGGCTGCGATGTTCACATCATCGCCAAAGATATCACCACTCTCCGACAGGATCTCGCCGGAGTGAACGCCAACCCGCAAGAGCATATGCTCAGAGGCCTCCAGAGGCGCATTGCGTTCCATCATCCTGTGCTGGATGGCAGCCGCGCAGCCCACCGCGTCCCGGGACGAGGCGAACTCGGCCAGCAATCCGTCCCCCATGGTTTTTACCACACGCCCCCGGTGCAGGCCGATGACCAGTTCGATGGCATCCAGATGCCCACGCGCCGCGCGGACCGCGAGTTCCTCGTTGCGGCCGACATGGGAGCTGTAGCCTGCAAAATCCGCGACCAGCACGGCCGCCAAACGTCTCTCCATAAGGCGGTTTCCCCGCTTCAAGGCAGACGCATCATGCCTTGCGGACCAATCCGATCAGGAACAGCAGGATCACAGCACCGATGGTGGCATGGATTACCGATGTGATAAAGCCGCCGCCGACAGCAAAGCCAAGGGCGGGAAAGATCAACCCGGCAAGGAATGCACCAACAATACCGACGATGATGTTGCCGATCAGGCCGAACCCGCGCCCGGCCATGATACGGCCGAACAACCACCCGGCCAGAATACCAACGATAAGCATCACGAACAGGCTTTCGAACTGCATGATCCGCGTCTCCCAAAATCTGATTTCTTTGGGGAAGTAGATCACGGATCGCCGGACCGGTCACGACCTGATGTATTGCATCCCCTGAAACCGCGCTCGCATTTCGCGGGTGCGCAGCGCCACCGCCTCGGGGTCGTTGCCGGTGAGACCTTGCGTGATCAGCCAGGCCAGTTCCGCCGCGTGGTCGGGCGTTACCCCGCGCCGCACCAGCTCCGGCGTGCCGATCCGGAGGCCGTTCATATCCCCCGCAACCGGGGCCACGGGCAGGCCGATGCCGCAGGCCAGGAACCCGGCCCGGCGCAGCACCTTCGACGCAGCCTGACCGCCGCCGAACCGCGCCGCCTCAACCGCGAACTGGTGCGAGGCGGTGGCCCCGCCCGCGCCATGAAATACCGGCAGGCCCAGCGCCTGCAACTCGGCGGCCAGCGCCTGCGCCAGATCGACCATCGCCTGACCATAGGCCGCGCCGTGATCGACCCAGTCCAACAGCGAGATCGCCAGCGCCGCCGATTTCGCCGCATCGAAATTGGCGGTCATGCCGGGAAAGGCGATGGCGTCCAGCCGTTCGGCGATCTCGGCCTCGTTGGTCACGATCAGCCCGCCCGCAGGGCCGCCCAGGCTCTTGTAGGTGCTCATCGTCATCAGATGCGCGCCCTCGTCCAGCGGGTTGGCCCAGACGCCGCCTGCGATGATGCCGCATTGATGCGCCGCGTCGAACAGAACCTTGGCACCGACCCGGTCGGCAATCTCGCGCACGGCCGCCACCGGATGCGGAAACAGGTTCAGCGAGCCGCCCACGGTAATCAGCTTGGGCCGGTGCCGCTCGGTCTGCTCGGCCAGTGCGCTCAGGTCCAGGCTGTAACCATCCACATCCACCGGCGCCTCGATGGTTTTAAGACCAAATAGCCCCGCGCAACCTGCATTGTGATGAGTGACATGGCCGCCAATACTGGCCGGTGGTGCGATGATCGTGTCACCGGGTCGGGTCAGCGCCATGAAGCCATAAAGATTGGCCAAAGCGCCCGATCCCACCCGGATCTCGGCATAGCGCGCGTTGAACACCCGTGCCGCCAGCTCTGCCGCGATCACCTCGATCTCTTCGATCGCCTCCAGACCCATCTCGTATTTGTCACCGGGATAGCCCAGCGAGGGACGGCTGCCCAATCCCCGCGCCAGCGCCGCCTCGGCACGCGGGTTCATCACGTTGGTTGCCGGGTTCAGGTTGAAACATTCCGCGTCATGGATGGCGCAGTTCTCTTCGATTAGTGCCTCTAGACGGGCGTCGATGGCGGCGCTCTCGGCCCGGGCTGTGGCCTCGGCGATCTGCTGAACGCGGGTTTCGCAATGGGCGGGCACCCAGGGGCGGGCGGCAAGCTGTGGCATGGCATCCTCCGTATCTCTGCCGACAGGTTCTGCAAACCCCCTCTTGCGCGCAAATCAGTTTCCGGGAAAATTAGGGTGAGAAAATCTGAGGCTTTCTGATGCCCGTCGCCCCACCCCGCCCCCGGCCCTTGCCGCTGAACGCCCTGCGCGCGTTCGAGGCCGCCGCGCGACTGGGTGGTTTCGCCGCCGCCGCCGAGGAATTGGGCGTCAGCCCCGGCGCGGTCTCGGCTCAGATCAAGCAGCTCGAGGACATGCTGGGCGCACCTTTGTTCGAGCGCAGCGCCCGGGGCGTTACCCTTACCTCCCTCGCGGCCGATGTCCTGCCAGACCTGACCGGCGCCTTCGACCTGCTGGCCATGGTCAGCCATGGCCTGCGCACCGGCGCCAAACCGCAGGTGGTACATGTGGCGGCCCTGCCCTCGGTCGCACAGCTCTGGCTATCGCCCCGTCTGCCCGGCCTGCGGGCCGAAGCACCCGAGATCGAGATCTCTGTTACCGCGATGGAGCAGCCGCCCGACCTCAAACGCACGCCCTTCGATCTGTGCTTGTTCTTCGGCGACGGGCCGGGCGAGGCACTGGCCGCAGATACGATCACACCCGTCTGCGCACCCGCACTGGCGGATCGGTTGCACCGGCCCGAAGATCTGCGCCAACTGCCCTGTCTGATCGACACCACATGGCACGCCGACTGGTCGCACTGGATGGCGACCGCCCTGCCCGGCCAGACCTTCGTGCCGTGCGGACCCGAATTCTCGCTCTATGCTTTGGCGGTCGAGGAAACGGTGAATGGTGCCGGGGTGCTGATGGGGCACGAGGTACTGATCGCCCCACATCTGGCGCGCGGCCAGCTGGTGGCACCTTTTGCCACCCGGGTCACCTTGGCGCGTGCCTTGCGACTCTGGGCCCCACGACCGCTGCTGCCTGGCTCTGCCGCCCGCCGCGTGGCCGATTGGCTGCGGCGCCAGAGTTGAACCCCTGCACCCGCCTCTTCATTTCGCCACAAATACTCCGGAGCGCGAGGCAGAGCCTCGCAAACACCCGGCCTCAGACCAGGAAACCGCCATCGGTATCGTCGCCCGCTTCCTCCATCAACCGGCCCATATCCGGGATGGTGACGTGGCGCTTGCCTTCCAGGTGGATGACCCCGTCCTTTTTCAGGGCCGAGATCTGGCGGCTTACCGTTTCCAGCGTCAGGCCCAGGTAATCGGCCATCGCCTCGCGGGTCAGCGGCAGGTCGAACACCATCGGCCCGCTCATGCCACGCTTGGTCAGCGAGGCATCGCGACGTGCAATGATCGAGAGCAGGCTGGCGATCTTCTCGCGCGCGGTCTTGCGGCCCAGCACCAGCATCCATTCGCGCGCCGCATCCAGCTCATCCAGCGTCATTTCCAGCAGCCGATGCGCAATATGCGGGGTGCGCGCCATCAACTCTTCGAACGGTTTCTTACGGAAACAACACATGACCAGATCGGTTGTCGCCACCACATCATAAGGGGCACCGTCGCGCCCCGGGCGCCCGACGAAATCCGACGGCAGCAATAGACCCACCATCTGGGTCCGCCCGTCCTCCATCGTCTGGGTCAGCGAGGCGATACCAGACACAACCGAACCCACAAAACTCATCTGGTCGCCTGACCAGATCACGGTCTGCCCCGCCTCAAAGCTGCGGTAGTACTTGATCTCTTCCAGCTCCTCCAACTCACACGAGTCGCAATGGGCGCAGACTGCGCGGTGCCTGATCGGACAATCTTGGCAATCGGAATGGCAAAGCTGGGGGTGGCTGCTCATGTGTTCCCGGTCCTACTTGATCTGGGTCAAGGTCCATGTCGAAAGGCTCACGTAAGCGTACTTGCATGAAAGCGAAACCTCAATTGGCCCGACTCGGACTTTTTGACGCGAAAGTACCGAGATATACGAGCTACCCGACCGCGCCCCACTTCAGCAATGACGTGGGCGCAAGTGATTTTGGCAACTGGATCGGGGCAATTCCGCCGCACAGCGAGGTTTCGCTGTATGTGCATGTGCCATTCTGCCGCAGGCTGTGCTGGTTCTGCGCCTGCCGGACCCAGGGTACCCAGACCGACAATCCGGTCATCGCCTATGTGGAAACGCTCAAGGCCGAACTCGCCCTGCTGGCCAGCCGTCTGCCCGAAGGTGTGCGCCTTTCCCGGCTGCATTGGGGCGGCGGCACGCCGACCCTGCTGAACCCCGATCTGATGCGCGACCTGGCAAAGTCGATCTTCGACGTGGTGCCGCTCGGCCCCAACGCCGAGTTCTCGGTGGAAATCGACCCCAACGAGATCGACGACGCCCGTCTGGATGCCCTGGCTTCGGCTGGCATGAACCGCGCCTCCATCGGCATTCAGGATTTCGACAGCGAGATCCAGAAGACGATCGGGCGCATTCAGGGGTATGACATCACCCGCAAAGCGGTGGATATGATCCGCGCCCGCGGAATTTACAGCCTGAACGCCGATATCCTCTACGGCCTGCCGCACCAGACCCGCGCCCGCATGACCGAAAGCGTGCAAAAGCTGTTGTCGCTCAACCCCGACCGGGTCGCGCTCTACGGTTATGCGCATGTTCCATGGATGGCCAAGCGCCAGCAACTGATCCCCTCGGATGCGCTGCCGACACCCGAGGAACGGCTCGACCTGTTCGACACCGCCCGCCGGTTGTTCCTGTGGGACAACTATGCCGAAATCGGAATCGACCATTTCGCCACGCGCGAAGACGGGCTGACGCAGGCACTGGATGCCGGCAAGCTGAAACGAAACTTCCAGGGTTATACCGACGATCAGGCCGACGTTCTGATCGGGGTCGGCGCCAGCGCGATTTCCAAGTTCCCGCAAGGTTTTGCCCAGAACGCCCCGGCGACCTCGGCCCACACAGGCGCCATCCGCGCCGGAAACTTCTCGACCTCGCGGGGCCACCAGTTCAAGGGCCAAGACTTATTGCGCGCCAGACTGATCGAGGCGCTGATGTGCGATTTCCGCATCAATACGGCCGAGATTCTGCGCGATCACGATATCTCGGCCAGCGAGTTGCAGCGCATGTACCATCAGGCCAATGAGAGCTTCGAAGGTCTGCTGCGCGTCACTGACGACGGTCTGTTCATTCCGCCGGAAGCCAGGCCACTCACCCGGATGGTGGCCCGCTGTTTCGACGACTACGACCTCAGCAAAGCCGGACACAGTTCGGCCATCTAAAGCGTTTTCGGTACGATCCGGTTTATACGAAAACTGCTCTGACCCCGGAGGGGGAGCCGGGTCAGAGCGGGCGGGGTCTTGCAAGATCCCGCCTTCATTTTCACCAAGGGACTTGACGTACAAAGCCCTGATTTCCCACACTCGTACCAAGGCGGGAAACCCTGGCGATGCAGTCACGCAGATGCGCTTAAGGGATCTCGCCGTGAGGCAGGCGACACCCGATACAGGCAAGCGGACGTAGCATCGTTCGCCATAGCCTTGATTCCGCAGCAGACAGTATTGCAGCAAGAAAAGGGACAGCCCCAATGCGCGTTTTCACCGTTCTCGGACCCACCCAATCGGGCAAGTCCACCCTGGTCGAGGCCATCAGTCGCCTCGACAGCCGCCCCACAACATTCGATGTATCCGGGACCGTGCACTTGCACGGTTTTTCTTACCTGGATGAGCCCTGGTGCGCGATTGAAGTGGACGGGGGCGGCGATGCGCTGGCCTTTGTCGGCCCCGCCATGGCAATTTCCGATGCTGCGGTGATCGTGGTGCCGCCCGATCCGGATGCCGCTGTGCTCTGCGCACCCTATCTGCGACTGGTCGAAGAGGCCGGCATTCCCGCAATCCTGTTCATCAACCGGATGGACAATCCCAATGGACGGATTCGCGATATCGTGGCCGCTTTGCAAGGCTATTGCAGCCATCACATCACCCTGCGCCAGGTGCCCATCCGCGAGGGCGACCAGATCGTGGGCGCGGTGGATCTGATCTCGGAACGCGCCTGGCAATACCGCGAGGGCCAGCCCTCCGCCCTGATCGAAATGCCCGGCTCGGCCGTCGAACGGGAACAGGAGGCGCGCGCCGAACTGCTCGAGGCGCTGTCGGACTACGATGATCACCTGCTCGAACAACTGATCGAGGACAAGCAGCCGCCCAGCGCCGAAATCTACGATCTGGCCGCCAAGGTCCTGCAAAATCACCAGCTGATCCCCGCCTACCTTGGGGCGGCCAGTCACGGCAACGGGCTGACCCGGGTGATGAAGGCGCTCCGCCATGAAGCACCGCAGTTCGACATCGCCGCCGGGCGGGACGAGGCCGGCGAAAAGGCCCGCGCCATCGCGGGCTTTGCCGATGTCAAGAAACATATCGGCAAGATCGTGGTGCTGCGCGGCCTCGGAGACGGCGTCAAGGCCCACGAACTCCTGGGGGGCGAAACCGTCGGCAGCCTCACCGATCTGGACGCGCGCACCCAAATTGGCGCGCTGGAGGCCGGGCAGATCGGTCTTGCCGTGAAGTCCGATCACCTGTCACCGGGCAATATCTATGACAGCAGCGGGGCGACCGAGCTGCCGCATTGGGCGCGCAGCCACCCGCCCAGCCACCGGCAACTCATCACCCCCGCACACGAACGCGACGATGCCCGGCTGTCATCGGCGCTGGCCCGGATGGACGAGATCGACCCCGGCCTGCACCTCAGCATCGACGAGGCGACCGGACATTCCATTCTGGGCTGCCAGGGGCCGCAGCATCTGCGCCGCGTATCGGCCAAGCTGGCCGAGGATTTCGGGGTCGAGGTCATCGCCGAACCAGTCGAGACCGCCTATCGCGAAACCATCCAGAAACCGGTGGATCACCATCACCGGCACCGCAAGCAATCGGGCGGGGCGGGCCAGTTTGCCGATGTCCAGATCTCGCTCGAACCGCTGCCGCGCGGCAGCGGGTTCCAGTTCGACGAGGTGGTCAAGGGCGGCGCGGTGCCCAAGAACTACATCCCTTCCGTGGCGCAAGGGGCCGAGGATGCGCTGGCCCAAGGTCCCGAAGGGTTCAAGGTTGTCGATGTGAAGGTGACGCTGAAAGACGGCAAGCACCACGCGGTGGACAGTTCCGACTATGCCTTCCGCACGGCGGGCAAGGCGGCCGTGCGCGAGGCGCTGCCGATGGCGAAACCGGTGGTGCTGCAACCTGTCCTGCGCGCTGAGATCCACCTGCCGTCCACCTTTGTCGGTGATCTGGTGCCAACGATCAGTTCGCTTCAGGGCCAGGTTCTCGGGTTCGAAGCGCATCCCAGCGCCGCCGGATGGGAGGTCTTCAACGCGCTGCTGCCAGCAGTGGCCGAGGACGAGCTGCATCGCTCGCTGGCCAGTTCAACCCGTGGCACCGCCTGGGTGAAACTGGGCTTTGACCATTATGAGGAATTGCGGGGCCCGGTGCCGAAATCGGCAAAGGAACGCGCCGCCGCCGGATGACGTGAAACAGTTGCAAAGGCCCGGAAACCCTCCGGGCCTTTCGGCCGTCAGCCCGCCGCCGCGATCAAGGTGCGGGTGTACTCGGTCTGGGCGTTCTCGAACAAAGCCTCGGTCTCGCCGGTTTCGATCACATCGCCCTGTCGCATGACGACAACCTTGTGAGACATCGCCCGCACGACTTTCAGGTCATGGCTAATGAACAGATAGGCCAGCCCGTACTTGCGCTGCAACGCGCGCAGCAATTCCACGATCTGCACCTGCACCGTCATGTCCAGCGCGCTGGTCGGTTCGTCCAGCACCAAGAGCTTGGGCCGCAGCACCATTGCCCGCGCGATGGCGATCCGCTGGCGCTGGCCGCCGGAAAACTCGTGCGGATAGCGGTCCATCGACGCCGGATCCAGCCCTACCTCCTGCATCACCTCGGTCACCAGTTCGCGCGGCGCGCGCTGCGGGTCCACCTTGTGAATGCCCAATCCCTCGGAAATGATCTGGGCGCAGGTCATGCGCGGGCTCAGGCTGCCGAACGGATCCTGGAAAACAATCTGCATATCCTTGCGCAGACGGCGCAGTTCGCGCGTGGACCAGCCGCGCACATCCTCACCGCGAAAGGTGATGCCGCCCTCGGACCCGATCAGCCGCATGATGGCCAGCGCCAGCGTGGTCTTGCCCGACCCGCTTTCGCCCACGATCCCCAGCGTCTCACCGGCACGGACAGAGATCGAGGCGTCGTTCACCGCCTTTACATGGCCCACGGTCCGTTTCAGGAACCCGCGCTGGATCGGGAACCAGACACGCAGGTTCCGGGTCTGCACGATCTCTTCGGCCCGGTCCGAAACAGGGTCCGGCCTGCCCGAAGGCTCCGCCGCCAGGAGCTTGCGGGTATAGGGGTGCCGGGGGTTCGCAAATATCTCGGCGGTCGGGCCGGTTTCCACGATTTCGCCCGCTTTCATCACACAGACCCGGTCGGCGATCCGCCGCACGATGCCCAGATCATGGGTGATGAACAGCATCCCCATGTTCTCGGATTTCTGCAAATCCGCCAGCAGTTCCAGGATCTGCGCCTGGATGGTGACATCCAGCGCCGTGGTCGGTTCGTCCGCGATAAGGATGTCGGGCTTGTTGGCCAGCGCCATCGCGATCATCACCCGCTGCCGCTGACCGCCGCTCAACTGATGCGGATAGGCATCGAGCCGGGTTTCGGGGTCGCGGATACCAACCTTGACCAGCAGTTCCAGAATACGCGCCCGCGCCGCCTCGCCCGCCAACCCCTGATGCAGCGCCAGCGATTCCGCCATCTGCTTCTGGATCGTGTGCAGCGGGTTGAGCGAGGTCATCGGCTCCTGAAAGATAAAGCTGATGTCGTTGCCGCGCACATCCATCAACTGCTGTTCGTTGGCGCCGATCATCTCCTTCCCGTCATAAGTGACGGAACCTTCGACAATCGCGCTGTCACCCAACAGCGACACGGTCGAGAGCGCCGACACCGACTTGCCCGAGCCGCTTTCTCCCACCAGCGCCACCGTCTCGCCCCGGTTGACCGAGAACGAAACTCCGCGCACCGCCTGGCTGATCCGGCCATCCTGCCGGAACGACACTTTCAGCCCTTTGACCTCTAGAAGCGCGCTCATGAAAAGGTCTTTCTGGGGTCAAAGGCATCGCGCACGCCTTCGAAGATGAAGACCAAGAGCGACAGCATGATGGCAAAGGTGAAAAATGCGGTAAAGGCCAGCCAGGGCGCTTGCAGGTTCTGTTTCGCCTGCAAAGTCAACTCACCGAGCGACGGGGCCGAGGACGGAAGGCCAAAGCCCAGAAAGTCGAGCGAGGCCAGCCCGCCGATCGACCCAGTGACCAGGAACGGCAGGATGGTGACCGTGGCCACCATCGCGTTGGGCAGCATGTGGCGGAACATGATGGTCCAGTCACTGACGCCCAGGGCCCGTGCCGCGCGCACGTATTCCAGGTTGCGCGCGCGCAGGAACTCGGCCCGTACAACCCCCACCAGCGCGGTCCAGCCGAAAATGATCGAGATGATCACCAGCATCCAGAAACTGCGCTGGAATATCGAGAACATGATGATGATCACGTATAGTCCCGGCGTGGCCCCCCAGATCTCGATCACCCGCTGCATCACCAGATCCAGCTTGCCGCCAAAGAACCCCTGCATCGCCCCCGCAATCACCCCGATGATGCTGGAGGCGGCGGTAACGATCAGTGCGAACAGGATCGACAGGCGGAATCCGTAGATCACCCGCGCCACCACGTCCCGCTTGGTGTCATCGGTGCCCAGCCAGTTCTGCCCGTTGGGCGGCAGCGGTGCCGCGCCGGGCCGGTCCACCGTGGTGCGATAGGAATAGGGGATCGGCGGCCATATCGCCCAGCCCTGGTGGAAATCCTCGGCCTGATAGGTACCCGCCTCGATCTCTTCGATGATACCTTCGGGATCGTCGAAACACGCATCCGTACCGCCGCTGACAATCAGGCACTGCACCTCTGGATCGCGATAGATCGCCTCGGTCTCGAAATCGCCGCCAAAGGCCGTTTCGGGATAGAAGGAAAAGATCGGCATCCGCAACTCGCCGCGATAGCTGACGAGGATCGGTTTGTCATTGGCCAGGAACTCGGCAAACAGTGAGACCCCGAACAGGATCGAAAATAGGATCAGCGACCAGAAGGCGCGGCGGTTCCGGCAAAAGTTGTTCCAGCGGCGCTGGTTCAGGGGCGACAGGCGCATGGCTCAGCCCTCCCGCCGCTCAAAGTCGATCCGGGGATCGACCAGCACATAGGTCAGGTCCGAAAGGATGCCAATCAACAGGCCAATCAGGCCAAAGACAAAGAGCGTGCCGAACATCACCGGATAATCGCGTGCCACCGTCGCCTCGAACCCCAGCCGCCCCAGACCGTCGAGCGAAAAGATCGTCTCGATGATCAGCGAACCACCCAGGAACACCGAAAGGAACACCGCCGGAAAGCCCGAGATCACGATCAGCATCGCGTTGCGGAATACGTGGCCATACAGCACCCGGCTTTCGCTCAGCCCCTTGGCGCGGGCGGTGATCACGTATTGCTTCTTGATCTCGTCGAGAAAGCTGTTCTTGGTCAGCAGCGTCAGCGTAGTAAAGGCGCCGATGGTATAGGCGGTCAGCGGCAACGCGATGTGCCAGAGGTAGTCCAGCACCTTGCCGATCAGCGACAGATCGGCAAAATCGTCCGATGTCAGGCCGCGCAGCGGGAAGATCTGCCAATAGCTACCCCCGGCGAACAGCACCAAAAGCAGAATGGCGAACAGGAACCCCGGGATCGCATAGGCCGCGATGATCAGCCCGCTGGTCCAGGTATCAAACCGTGACCCGTCGCGCACCGCCTTGCGGATGCCCAACGGGATCGAGATGGCATAGGCAATGAGCGTCGACCACAGGCCCAGCGTGATCGACACCGGCATCTTCTCCAGCACCAGATCGACAACGTCGATCTTGCGGAAATAACTCTCGCCGAAATCGAGGTTCAGATAGTTCCAAAGCATCAGCAGGAACCGTTCATGCGCCGGCTTGTCGAGACCGTATAGCTCTTCCAACTCCTTGATGAACTCGGGCGGTAGGCCCCGTGCACCGATATAGCGGTCGTTGACCGCGTTGGTCTGGGTGTTCAGCTGCGCATCGTTGCCCTGCCCGGCAAAGCTTTCGAACACGTCGCCGCCGCCCTGCAATTGCGCAATGGCCTGATCCACCGGACCACCCGGCACAAACTGCACCAGCACGAAGTTCACCAGCATGATCCCAAGCAATGTCGGGATCACCAGCAGCAATCGTCTGAGGATATAGGCGCCCATAAAGCCTGCTTACCTCAACGCGCCCGAGGATTTCAGCGCTGCCGCACGGTCGGCGTCGACCCACCACAGGTCCTCGATGCCCAGCGCATAGGGTGGCAGATTCTCGGGGTAGGAATACATGTCCCAATAGGCTACCCAGTATTTGCCCAGGTACCAGGTCGGCACCATGATCCGCTTGGCCCGCAGAACCCGGTCCAGCGCCCGAACGTTGGCCTGCAACTCTTCGGTGGTCTTGGCCGCGACAATCCCGTCGATCAGCGGCTCGATATCCGGCCCGTGCACGCCCGAGGGGTTGAACACGGAATAGGCCGCCGCCTCGGCGCCGAACTGCTGGTAAAGCCCGGTCGAAGGTTGCAGCGACATCGGGTAGCCACCCATGATCATGTCGAAGTCCCTGTCGCGCCGGCGCAGCGTGAATTGCGCGTCATCGACGCGGTTGTAACGGGCGTCGATGCCCATGACCTTGAGGTTATCGACAAACGGCTGAATGATCCGGTCCAGCGTCGGCTCGTCGGACAGGAACTCGATCTTCAGCGTTTCACCCGCCGCATTGCGCCGGATGCCATCACCGCCGACGGCCCACCCCGCCCCGTCCAACAGCTTCATTGCACGGCGCAGGTTCTTGCGGTCGTTCTGGCGGTCTGGGCTGGAACTGTGGGCGCTTACCGGCTCTTCGGTCAACACCGCGGGATCCAGCGCATCCCCCAGCGCCTCCAGCACCTCGCGCTCGCGGCCCTCGGGCAGCCCGGTCGCTTCCAGCGGCGTGCCCTGCCAGAAGGAATGCCGCTGCTGGAACAGGCCATATTGCAGGCTTTCGTTGGTCCATTCAAAGTTGAACGCCAACTGCACCGCCGCTCGCACGCGGATATCCTGAAACTGCGGCCGGTCCATGTTGATCACAAATCCGCTGGCACTGGGCACGTCGCCATCAAACAGCTCTGCCTTGACCACATGGCCCTTTTCGATGGCCGGGAAGTCATAGGCGGTGGCCCAGCTTTTCGAGTTGTTCTCTTGCCGCAGCGTATAGTTCCCGGCCTTGAACCCCTCCATCGCGGCGATGGTGTCGGTGTAATACTCGACGCGGATACTGTCGTAATTGTTGCGCCCGACATTCACGTTCAGATGCGCGCCCCAGTAATCGGGATTGCGGCGATAGATGACGCGCCTGTTAATGTCGAAGCTCTCCAGCACATAGGGCGCCGAGCCGATCCCCTGTTCAAGCCGCGGCTCGTCCAGGCGGCGTTTCTCGGGATCGGCCATGAACCAGGCCTTGGAAAAGATCGGCGTTCCGCCGACCTGGGTGATCAGCGCCCGGCGCGGGATGTCGGGGGCGAAATAGAATTTCACCCGATACGTGTCCAACGCCTCGGCCTTGGGAATGCGTTTCCTGACTGCCTCGGCATAAGATTTCAGTCCCTGTTCCAGCAGGATCTCGTGGCTGAACACCACATCCTCGGCGGTGATCGGTGTGCCATCGGAGAACCGCGCCTCGGGCCGGATGTTGAAGATCACCCAATCCTGACTTTCGGGGTATTCTAGGCTTTCGGCCACCAGCCCATAATACGACGCCGGTTCATCATAAGACGGCGTCAGCAGGGATTCGTACTGATCCGCCGAGCGCGCCGCCGCGCGCCCCTTACGGGTGAACGGGTTCAGGTTATCGAATGTCCCGATCGCGGCATAGCTCAGCTCGCCACCCTTGGGCGCATCGGGATTGACGTAATCGAAATGCGCAAATCCCTCGGGATACTTGAGATCGCCGAACTCTGAAAACCCATAGCTCTTGATGATCGTCTCTTCGGCGCGGGCCAGACCGGCCAGCGCCAACAGGACGATCCCTGCAATCAGCATCATCACGCCTGGCCGGATATCCAATGCTCGGGCACGCGTCGCGGCGCGGGGGGATTTCATCGGGCTCTTCCTTCGGGTTGGGTTGGCACGGCTGCCAATCTTGTTTCCGATAGCTAATGGCCCCGCAAGGGGACTTGCAAGTTTAGATTAGGTGAACCGTTCGTGAAGTCAGCCCCGCCAAACGAAAAAGGCCGCTGCGCTCCGGCAGCGGCCCTTGATCTGTCAGGGTTATGCGTCCGGCTCAGCCGCCGGTGCTTTGCAGATAGGCGATCAGGTTGACCCGGTCGCCGATCTTGCCCAGGCCCGAGAAGCTCATCGAAGTCCCGGGAACGGCCGCCGACGGCTTGGTCAGGAAGGCGTCCAGCGCTTCCGGGGTCCAGTCGCCGCCATGGCTCTGCATGGCGCCCGAGTAGCCGAAACCGGCAACCGAGGCGACCGCGCGGCCAACCACACCGTTCAGGTGCGGGCCAGTGGCATCCTCGCCGTTCACCTTGTGGCAGGCGGCACATTTCTTGAAGACCTTCTCGCCTTTTTCGGCATCAGCCGTGGCCAGCAGTTCTTCGAAGCTCACGGTTTCTGCCTCACCGGCCGACTCTTCGGCTTCGGCGGCTTCGATTGCATAGGCCGGCTCGTCGCCGTGGCCACCAACATGATAGACCGTTTCGGCCGCCCACTTGGCGAGAAGAAGCGCCAGGAAAGCGCCGAACAGGCCGGCAGCGGCCTTGGTAACTGTCATCGTGTCGAACATTGATCGCGAGTCCATTTCAGCTGTCTGGGCGGCTGTCTAAGGCTTCCCCTCGCAAGAGGCAAGGTATAGACACCGCGACCAAACGCCCAAAATGTAACTTGTTGCACGGAAACGACCCTATGACCCATCGCATCGCCTTCCAGGGAGAGCCCGGCGCCTACAGCCACGAGGCCTGCCGCAACGCCCGCCCCGAGATGGAGGCCCTGCCCTGCCGCACCTTCGAGGACGTGATCCAGGCGGTCCGTTCGGGCGAGGCCGAGCTTGCGATGCTGCCGGTCGAGAACACGACATACGGCCGGGTCGCCGATATCCACCGCCTGCTGCCGCACAGCGGCCTGCATATCATCGACGAGGCTTTCGTGCGGGTTCACATCAACCTCTTGGGGGTGCCGGGCGCGAAACTCCAAGATATCCGCGAGGCGCATTCGCATCTGGTACTGCTGCCACAATGCGCGGGCTTTCTGAAAAAACACGCAATCACCGGCCGGGTCAGCCCCGACAACGCCCGCGCCGCCCGCGAAGTGGCCGAGCGCGGCGACAAGAGCCATGCCGCGCTGGCCAGCGAGCTGGCCGGAGAAATCTATGGGCTGAACGTGCTCGCCCGCCATGTCGAGGATACCGACAACAACACCACCCGGTTCCTGGTTATGTCGCGCGAGGCCGACGAATCGCGGCGCGGCGATTTCGGCATGATCACCAGTTTCGTCTTCGAAGTGCGCAGCATCCCGGCCGCGCTCTACAAGGCACTCGGCGGATTCGCGACAAATGGCGTCAACATGACCAAACTGGAAAGCTACATGCTGGACGGTTCGTTCTCGGCCACCCAGTTCTATGCCGATATCGTCGGCCATCCCGAGGATCCCAACGTGGCGTTGGCGATGGACGAGCTCAACCACTTCACGACGAATGTGGAAATCCTGGGCGTCTATCCGGCGGCGCGCCCACGGTCGTGACCGGCCCCGCGCACGTCAGCGGGCGCAGCGGTCTTCGACGTCCTTGGCGAATTCCGCCATCCGCAGCTTGAACCGGCGCGCCAGATTCTTGCGGGCCAGTTTCAGAGATTGCAGGAACAGGCGCGCCGACAGAGTCTTGGCACTCAGTTCGATGTCAAAGCTCACCCGCGTCCGGCGCGGCGAAAGCGCTAGTAACTCGATATTCACAATCGAGGTGATCCCCTTGCTGTGCCCCCCGAACCGCATCAGTTGCGGCGGTTCGAACTGCTTCAGTACAACATGCATTTCGCGCGGCCTGCCCCGCAGGTTGAACCGTGCGTCCCAGGCCATGCCAGCGCCAATAGCAGCCCCCGGGTCAACGCGCTGAACCTCGATTCCCCTTCGAATGGCAGAACGCTCGTAACTCTCGAACTCCGACAGAATGGCGAACACGTTCGCGACCGGCGCTTCGATATCTTCTTTGCTGACGAATTGCATGACAACCTTGACTTGTTCTGCTCTTGCCCGAATGTCCCCTTAATCCAGCGTATCCGCAAGCCAGTTCTGCAACAGGAAATGCGCGATGGCGCCCTTGCGGGCTGGCAGGATGGTGGGATGATCGCCGGCAAACACCTGCATCATCTCGCTGCGCCCCACCCAGATCGCATCCGCCAGTTCGACAGGATCGATCTTGATGTCGCGCGCCAGCGCCTCGCCTTCGCAGCCGAACATCAGGGATGCGGGAAACGGCCAGGGTTGACTGGCAAGATAACCTACCCGCCCGACCGGTATGCCCGCCTCCTCCAGAACCTCGCGGCGCACCGCCGCCTCCAGCGTCTCGCCGGGTTCGACGAAACCAGCCAGCAGCGAGTACATCCCTTCGGGCCAACCCGGCGACCGCCCCATCAGGACGTCGTTGCCATGGGTGATCAGCATGATAACGACCGGATCGGTGCGCGGGAAATGCTGTCCGCCGCAGGCCGGGCAACTACGTTGCCAGCCGCTCTGGACCATGTCGCTGGCCGCGCCGCAGCGGGCACAAAACTTGTGCGTCGAATGCCAGCCGATGACCGCCTTGGCGGTGGCGGCCAGTTCGGCGTCGCGCGGGCTCAGCCGCGTCATCACCCGGCGCAGCTCGGCAAACACCTGACCTTCCGGCAGGTCTGGATGCTGTTGCTCGGACTTGTCGACAAAGGCGCCAACGGTGCTGGTATCCAGGCCCTTGGCGGTCCAGCCCGAAATGTCATGCGCGAACAGCGCTGCGCCCGTATCGTCCAGCCCCAGAAAAATCGGTATGTCAGACTCCCCGCCCGGCCCGTCCGTGACCAGCGGATGGTCAATGGGCACCCAGGCCAAACGGTCCAGACCATCCGCATGCAACAACAGCTTGCCGCGCCAGACCAACAGACACCGGGCCGAGGGATGGGCCGTCGCCTGCGCCATTACTGCTGCGTCGCCTCTAAGATGAGCGGCCCTGTTCAGCCCGCTGCCGCCAAAAGTCACCTGTTCCGCCCGTTTCACGTCACGCTCTCCCTTTGCCCTCACCGCCGACTGCTGCCATGGGCGGCGGACCATTTCAATCGCGAACTCTTCGTATGACGCGATTGCGATACAGGTCTGACACAAAACCGCCCCAACCAAACCCTTGTATTTCGTCAGTTTTTCTGTGCCCTAGTTGGCCAACTCAACCCAAGAGAGAGCATCTTGCCTGGCACAACCCCCGGAGACCCGATGACACGCAGCGCCCAGGTCACGACGACAGGCTCACAAGGCCGGGAAAGGCCGTTCCGAAAGCTTCGCATCCTCGCGACGTCGGACCTGCATATGCAACTGACCGGGTTCGATTACTACGCCGACCGGCCCGAACCGGCCGGAGGACTAACCCGGCTCGCCACCCTCATCGACGCGGCTCGAGCCGAACCCGGCCTGGATCTGACCCTTCTGGTCGACAACGGCGACAGCCTCCAAGGTACACCCATGGCCGATCTGTGCGTCGAACACCCCGGCCAACCACACCCACTGATGCAGGCTTTCGACTATCTCGGATATGACGCCATCGGCCTTGGAAACCACGATTTCAACTATGGGCTAGAGGTTCTCGACCATACGCTCCGTCAGGCGTCCTGCCCGGTGGTATGCAGCAACGCGCACCGGCTGGATGGCCCCGCGTCTTGGGTCAACGACCTGCTGCTCCGGCGGCATCTGAAGGTTTCCGGCACAAACGTGCCGCTGGACATCGGGATCATCTCGGTCTTGCCACCCCAATCGGTGCAATGGGACGCCCATCACCTGCTCGGCCGGGTCGAAATCGCGGATATCGCGGAACTGCCCGCACCCGCGCCCGGCACCTCAAGGCAAGAGGGTGTCACGTGATCCTGGTCCTGGCCCATTCCGGGCTGGGAGAGATCCATTCGGCGCCGGGACAAGAGAATGCCGTCATCCCGCTGGCCGAGATCGAGGCCATCGACGCCATCGTCGCCGGTCACACCCATCTGCACCTGCCCTGCCCGACACCGGACCCCAGGCCACAGGTGGATGCGGCGCGCGGCCTGATCCATGGCAAACCCGTCGTCATGCCCGGACGATACGGCACCCATCTGGGCGTGCTGGACCTTGACATGCATCTGGAAGTGGACGGGCATTGGCACGTGCTTGGCGCGTGCGCTGCCCTCAGAGCGGCGGATGCCGATGTCCCAGTATCCCGTGGTCTTGCAAAACGGCTTTCGACTGTTCACGCGGAGACGCGCGCGGCGGCAAACACACCGGCCGGGTTCTCGGCCCAGGCCCTGCACAGTTACTTTTCCTTCGTCGCCCCCGATCTGGCGCTGGCAAAGGTCGCCGCCGCTCAGGCGGCCGCTCTGCGTCCGTTCCTGCATGGCAGCCCCGAAAGCGCCCTTCCCCTGCTCTCGGCGGCATCGCCGCTGAAGGCAGGCGGACGCGCAGGCCCACAGCACTATACCGACGTTCCCTCAGGCAAGCTTCTGATGCGGCACATTGCCGATCTGCACATGTTTCCAAACGAACTCCGGGCGATTGTGGCAAACGGCGAAATCCTGCGCGACTGGCTCGAAATGGCGGTGGGCCTCTTCTGTACGATCACTGCTTCGGGCCCCGCCGGACACCTGATGGACCCCACCATCCCCGGCCACAATTTCGATGTACTCTACGGGCTCAGCTACGCCATCGACCTGTCGGTACCACCCCGGTTTGACACCTATGGCAAGGTGATCAATGCCAAAGCCCACAGAATCCGTGACCTCACCTGCAACGGCGTGCCAGTGGTGGCCGATCAGCGGTTCATCGTGGCGCTGAACAACTACAGGGCCAACGGCGGCGGCGGGTTTCACATGCTGGACGCCGCGCCCCGGATCAACCTCCCGACCCTCCCCATTCATACCATCTTGCGCGACTATCTGTCCGGCAAGCTGCCCCGCGACCCGATCGAAGACGAAACAGCACCTTGGCGGTTTGCGCCCCTACCAGGCGGGAAAGCCATTCTGCGCACCGGCCCGCAGGCTCGCGTGCACCTGGCCGAGTTGGCAAGCCGCAACATCATCGATCTGGGGCTGGACGAGGCGGGATACCTCTGCCTGCTTTTGGGTCTGTAGCGTCTTGCTATTTTCAGGCCCCGCGCCTATATCGTCCCCCGAGAGGTTGGCGCGGGCGAGCGCCTCGCCAACCTGGTCAGGTCCGGAAGGAAGCAGCCACAACGAGTCCCGCTTGGGTCGATGTCCAGCCTCTCACTTTATCCTCCCCTACTTCGCTGAGATCATGTTCAGTCACTTATTTTCAATTGCATGGGCGCTCCGAACACCCGCATCAGCTGTTGTTTCGGGCTCTGTTGCACAAATCGGCTGATAGTCGAGGCTCCGCTTTCCCCGGACAGAGTCATCCCACGGGTTTCGTGATGGGTATGCCGAGCGCGGTATAGCCGTTGAGTACGGCGATG
>NZ_JAOVQN010000023.1:0-67307 GCF_025673445.1 Ruegeria marisflavi | reverse complement strand
CGAATGCCGCCGTCTCTCCAGCGCGTCCGGCCGTCTCTCCAGCCCGTCAGCAGCACCTCAGCGCCGCCGGTGAGGGGGGTTCTAGGCCCAACCAAAAAGAGTCGCAAGCACAAAAAACAGGGAAGTTCGAAAAAAGTGCAAAAATGTTTATTGTCAGAAGGTTACGCTAAAACTATTGACAGAGCGGCCTCCCTTACATCGCCTCTGAGATTGGAATCATCGCAACCAAATTGATCCCCTAGCCCATACCCGGATCTCGGAACACAACATATAGCGGACCCTATACCAGCTGGCACAATTCAGCGACTCAACTGAGTCTTCAAAACTCACGCTCAGCACCCTGCACTTCCTGACAGCCAATCAAAGAAGACCCTCGCTCCCGGTCTGTTTTCCGCCGTTGGCATGAGACAGCAATGGTATCCGCGTTTTGTTCGGACCAAGCGTTCGCAGGCTACCGCCAGTGTACCCGCCTCGATCATATCGTCCACCATATGCCGCCAACCCAGACCGATACCCGTGCCGTTTTGAATGGCACGCAGCAAGACCATGTAACTATAGAGCCGATCCATCGGCCGCGGTTCCGGCGCGTTCAGCCCGGTCCCCCGAAAGTATCGGCTCCAGTCCGCGGCATGATTGGGGTTGCTCATGTGCAAAAGCCGACTTTGCGCCAAAGCGTCCAGGGTCAAAGGACCATCCGGCAGGACATTCGGCACACAGACCGGCACAAGCTCCTCATCAAAGATTCGCCTGCATTCGCTACCCGGCAATCCGGTTTCACCAAACACCACCGCAATGTCGCAGCGGGACGGATCGAAATCCATGTTCTGGTCCCGAGTCAAAAACTCGACTTGAACATCCGGGTGGCGTGCCTGGAACTCCCCCAGCCTGGGTAGCAGGAAGAGCGAAGCAAAGCCCAGGGCGACGTTTACGACAACTGCTTCCTGACGCTGGCGTGCGGACAGCGCGTCGAGCCCGTTTCTCATGGCCAGCATCCCCTCGCCGGTCGCGGCAGCAAGAGACTCACCAGCAGGCGTCAACGTCAGGCGCGGCTTTGTCCTCAGGAACAGGCGAACACCCACCCAATCTTCGAGAAGAGCAACCTGACGGCTCACCGCGGGTTGCTGCACATTCAACTCTCGCGCCGCAACAGAGAAGCTGCGGTGACGTGCGGCGGCATCGAAAGCGGCAATCTGGTGCAAGGATAAAGGGCGAACCGGTTTCATCATTCCCTTCATGAATGATCTTCATTCACATTTTCAGCTTACACGCGGAAAACCAACCGGATACTCTGACCATACTTCCCTCAAGGGGTGTTGAAT
Source organism: Ruegeria marisflavi (assembly GCF_025673445.1). Classification (NCBI taxonomy): domain Bacteria; kingdom Pseudomonadati; phylum Pseudomonadota; class Alphaproteobacteria; order Rhodobacterales; family Roseobacteraceae; genus Ruegeria; species Ruegeria marisflavi. The sequence continues at coordinate 65,988 of NZ_JAOVQN010000023.1, read as the reverse complement.
TGGTGTTGAAGCCGCAGTTGCTCTGCGTTCTTCAGCATGACGCCGCCGATACAAATCAGGCCCCTTTTGGAAGCGGCAAAACCGGCGGGTCTTTGGGCACAATCGGGCGCGGGTTTGAAATGGGAGACCATGGATTGCAAACCAAAATAATGAGAAAGTCAGCGTGGTTTTCCGCTGCGCCGCATCAAAGAAGCTGCTTCGTCTGATGGCCCGGCGCGCATCTCGAGGCACCGCCACGCCTGCTGAACACCCGTCGACCCGGGCAGTTGGAGGAACGTGGGAACCCCTTTCAAGCCGGGACGTGCAACGCATCGCCGAGGCAACTCTGGACATTCTGGAACGGATCGGCCTGTCCGAAGCCCCGCCGGAAGTAGTCGAACTGGTATCGGAGCATGGCGGGCGAACGAGTGATGGCAGACTGTTGTTTCCGCGCGAACTGGTGGAAGAGGTGCTCGCCCTCACACCCAAGACCCTCACCCTGTGCGGGCAGGTGCCGGACAACGACCTGACAGTCGGCGGCACCGAGACCCACCCTGGCACCGGCGGTGCTGCACCTAACATGTCCGATCTGCAATCCGGCGACATCCGACCGTCGAACCTGTCCGATCTGCGGGATGCCGCACGGCTTGCCGATGCTCTGCCGCACGTGCATTTCTTTTCCCGATCTCTGGTCGCGGGCGACATTCCGGACCCGCTGGAACTTGACCTCAACACCGCTTTCGCATCGCTTTGCGGCACAAGCAAACATGTGATGGTGCAGGCCAGCGACCCGTCCCATGTTCAGCATATCGCCCGGATGTGCCACTTGATCGCCGGGTCCGAAGAGGCGTTTCGCTCGCGACCCTTCCTGTCGCTCAACATCAATCATGTCGTGCCGCCGCTGCGGCTTCATGCCGAAAGCGCGCAGGTTCTGATCGAGGCTGCGCGCCTGGGCATTCCCGTGCACGCAAATGTATTTGGCCAGCTTGGCGCCTCAAGCCCGGTGACATTGGCCGGGTCGGTGGCTCAAACCCTGGCCGAGGTGCTGGCCGGTATCGTTCTGGCGCAGCTGGCCGCACCCGGTGCCCGGGTCATCGCCGGCCCGCGCCCGATGATCACCGATCTGCGCACCGGCGGCTTTTCCGGCGGGTCGGGTGAACAGGCTTTGGCCACGGCCATGGCGGTACAGGTGCTGCGTCTGTGGTCCCTGCCCTGCTCGGTCATTGCGGGGGCCACCGACAGCAAGCTGCCGGACCACCAGGCCGGATATGAAAAGGCTCTCACCGTTTTGACCGCGATGCAGGCGGGGGCACATCTGGTGACGCAGGCGGCGGGTACGCAGGCCGGACTGATGGCGGTCGATTTCTCGGCCATGGTTGCGGATAACGACATGTTGGGCGCGTTGTTGCGGGCCAACATGCCTCCCGTCGTCGACGAGACGACCCTGGCGCTTGATGCGATTGCCGATGTGGTGCGGGGCGAAGGCCACTATCTGGGTCGTCCGGAAACCTATGCCCGGATGCGCAGCGATTTCCTCTATCCCGAAGTTGCAGATCGCAGTTCCATCGCCGATTGGCAGACGGCAGGCGCAACCGACATGGCGACCCGGGCGCGACAACGGGCCATAACGATCTTGCGCGATCACCATCCTTCGCATCTTTCGCCCGCGATGCGCGAGACTCTCTTGCAAGCCTTCCCAACCCTCAAGGCGTAACACGATGGAATATCGGTCCAAACTCGACCTCAAAGGAGACCGCGTGCCGGTTCCGGCCAGCGAAGCGACCGCGGTGCTGGTCTCGATCTTCTCTCGGCTCGGCTGCCGGGATGACACCGCACAGCGTGTTGCCGATCATCTAGTCGACACCAGCCTTTGTGGCATGGAAAGCCATGGGGTCATGCGCACCCTACAATATGCCGAGCAGATGCGGACAGGCTATATGAAGGCCGACGCCCAGACGCATGTCACGGATAACGGACGTGGGGGGCTGGTTGTCGATGGCGGTGGCGGCATCGGCATCCCGGCGATGCTGAAAGCCTATGAAACCGGCATGGAGACGGCTGGCGCGACTGGGATATCGGCACTGGCAATCCGAAACGTCGGCCATACCGGACGGCACGGGGCCTTTGCCGATGCGGCGGCCGAACGGGGCTTTCTGACGATCTGCGTCGGCGGAGGCAACCGCCAGATCTGGCGCCAGGTCGCGCCATATGGCGGCGCAAAGGCCATGCTCCCGACAAATCCCTGGTGTATCGGCATACCGGGTGGACCGCGTGGTCCTGTTGTTCTCGACTTTGCCACCTCAAAGATCGCGGGCGGCTGGATTTATGCGGCCCGCTCCGCTGGGGCACTGTTGCCCGAGGGTTGCGTCATCGACCGTAACGGCAACCCCACCCGCGACCCCGAAGACTACTTCGCGGGTGGTGCCATCCTGCCCTCGGGAGAGCATAAGGGGTATGGGCTGGCGCTGATCGGCGAGTTGATCGGCGAGGCGATTCTGGGTCCGTCCACGACCGAATGCCACTGGCTGCTGATCACGCTGGATACTGGCCGGTTTCGCGACAGCCATGCAATGATCTCTGCCGCCGAAGAGGTGCTTGCCGAATTGCGCGACTGTCCTCCTGCCCCCGGCTTCGAACAGGTGGAAATCCCCGGCGAACGCGAGCGGGCATATCGCGCGGCCTCGGGCAATCTCCTGCATGTGCCAAGATCGACCTGGACCGCGATACAGACCCTGTCAGCGACACTAGGCTGACATCTGCCGCTGCGCCTCGTGATCGACAAATGGCGCGAGGCTAAGCGTGAAGTGATCGAGGAAATCCAGAACCAGCGGCGACAGGCTGCCGGTGACAGGCCGGATCAGCGACAGGCGGTGCGAGAAGCGTGGCGCAAATGGCCGGATGACCAACCCCTGGTCGCGGTACTGTTCCGCATCCAGCGCCGACAGAACCGCAGCACCGTACCCTTGCGCCACTATGGTGCAAGCGGCAGTGAACTGGCGCACTTCGATCCAAGAGGTCATCTCGACGTCACAATCGGTAAAGGCCTGCGCCAGGCGGCGAAAGAACGGGCTGTCGCGACGGGAATGGATCAGCTTTTCGCCGCGCAGGTCATGCGGGGTGATCTCATTCTGCGCCTCAAGCCGATGCCCCCGGGGCAGAATGCAGACCGTGCGAATGGGAATGTCGGTGCTTTCGGTTGCCGGATGTCCGCCAAAGCCATCGGTAATCGCGCAATCGTATTGCTGCCCGACGATCCATTCCAGAATGCGCTCTGGCCGATCCGGTTCGATGGTTACGGTGACACCTTGGCGGTCTTTCAGAAACTCGGTCAGGACCTTTGGCAGGTGACTGGTGGCAAATCCCGGCAGGCAGGCGATCCGCAAATGCCCGGCGGTGCGGTCCTTGAGATTCTGGCGCAGATCCTCGAGATGGCTCAACCCTTCGAAGACGCGATTGATCTCGACCAGCATGTAGCGCGCTTCGGGCGTGGGAATCAGGCTGCCGCCCTCGCGCACGAACAGCGGAAACTCCACCGATGCGGCGAAATCCGAAATCAACCGGCTGGCGGCCGGTTGCGAGATTCCCAATTGCTGCGCTGCACGAGTAATCGAGCCGGTCAGGGCGACCGCACGAAACGCTTCCAGTTGTCTAAGCTTGAAATTCAACGTCTTGCCTTTTTTGCACTTGCAGAAACTTGCTTCACTCCCACACGAACATAACATTTTGCTATGATTTTGTTCATAAAACTTTTGCTTGAGTTATTTTTTTTGCTGCGCAACGATCCGCGCATCCATGAAACTGGGAGGTTTACATGACCTGCAAGATCCTATCCTTCAGTGCCTCGGCGCTGGTCCTGACGGCCGGAATGGCCTTTGCGCAAACCGAAATTCAGTGGTGGCACGCGATGGGCGGCACCAATGGCGAACGCGTCGACAAGATCGCCGCCGACTTCAACGCCAGCCAGTCCGAGTACAAGGTCGTGCCGACCTACAAGGGCAACTACACCGAAACCATGACCGCCGCCGTCGCGGCCTTCCGCGCCAAGGAGCATCCGCATCTGGTGCAGGTGTTCGAGGTGGGCACCGCCACCATGATGGCCGCCAAGGGCGCCATCTATCCGGTCGAGAAACTGATGGCAGACGCGGGCGAACCGTTTGACAAATCCGACTATCTTCCTGCGGTGATCTCGTACTATCAGACCCCGGATGGCGAATTGCTGTCGATGCCCTTCAACAGCTCGACCCCGGTGCTGTGGTACAATGCCGACGCTCTGAAGGCCGCTGGTGTCGAGGTTCCGAAAACCTGGGACGACATGAAAACCGCCGCGCAGGCGCTGGTCGACAGCGGCATGGATTGCGGTTTCTCCTTTGGCTGGCAGTCCTGGGTGATGATCGAAAACTATTCGGCCTGGCACAACATCGCCATGGGGACCAAGGAAAACGGCTTTGCCGGTTTCGATACCGAGTTCGAGTTCAACAACGAAGCAGTCGAGAACCGGCTGGCAGACATCGCCGAGATGGGCAAGAACAAGCTGTTCAAATACGGCGGCCGCCGTGGCGACAGCCTGCCGATGTTCACCAACGGCGAATGCGGCATGTGGATGAACTCGTCCGCCTACTACGGCTCGATCAAGAGCCAGGCCAAATTCGAATTCGGCCAGACCATGCTGCCGCTCGATACCGCCGTGGCCAGCGCGCCGCAGAACTCGGTCATCGGTGGCGCAACCCTTTGGGCGCTGGCCGGGCACGATGCCGAAGAATACAAGGGACTGGCCAAGTTTCTGACCTATCTCTCCTCGGCCGAGGTGCAGGCCTGGTGGCATCAGGAAACCGGTTACGTGCCGATCACCACCGCCGCATATGAGCTGAGCAAGACCCAGGGCTTCTACGACCAGAACCCGGGCACCGATACCGCCATCCAGCAGTTGAGCCTGAACACGCCAACCCCCAACTCGCGCGGTCTGCGGTTCGGCAACTTCGTACAGGTGCGCGACGTGATCAACGAAGAGATGGAGGCGCTCTGGGCTGGTGACAAGACCGCGAAAGAGGCACTGGATGCTGCCGTTTCCCGCGGCAACGATCTGCTGCGCAAGTTCGAGCGCACGGCCAACTGATCGGGAATATCCCAAGACGGCATCCGGCGGATACCTCTGCCGGATGTCCTGCCTTCACCGCGCAAGGCACATAAGACGAGGCCCGAATGCTCAAACGTGTCCATTTTCCTAGATCCGCGCTGCCTTACCTTCTGGTCGCCCCACAGATCCTGATCACGCTGGTGTTCTTTATCTGGCCCGCCAGTCAGGCGGTGTATCAGTCTTTCCTGATCGAAGACGCGTTCGGCCTGTCGACCGAGTTCGTGTGGTTCGAGAACTTCGAACTCTTGGTCGACGATGAGCAGTATCTGCAAAGTTTCGGCCGGACGATTTTCTTTTCCGCTGCGGTGGCGCTGCTGTCGATGTCGGCGGCGCTGGTTCTGGCGGGTTTCGCCGATCGGGTGGTGCGGGGCGCGACCGCCTATCGCACGCTGATGATCTGGCCCTATGCGGTGGCGCCGGTGCTGGCGGGTGCGCTCTGGGTGTTCATGTTCAACCCGACGCTGGGCATCTTCCCTTTCCTGCTCGACATGGTCGGCATCGACTGGAACCACTACCTGAACGGGACCCATGCGATGATGCTGGTGATCTTTGCCGCCGCATGGAAGCAGATTGCCTATAACTTCCTGTTCTATCTCGCCGCCATGCAGTCGATCCCGCGCTCGCTGATCGAGGCGGCGGCCATCGACGGGGCCGGGCCGGTGCGCCGCTTTGTCGATCACATCTTTCCGCTGATCTCGCCCACCACCTTCTTCTTGCTGGTGATCAACGCGGTCTATGCCTTCTTTGACACCTTCGGCATCATCCATGCGGTGACCCAGGGCGGACCGGCCAATTCGACCACGATCCTGGTCTACAAAGTGTTCAACGACGGGTTCGTCGGCCTCGATCTGGGCGGCTCGGCGGCACAATCGGTGATCCTGATGGTGCTGGTCATCGCCATGACGGTGGTTCAGTTCCGCTATATCGAACGCAAGGTGGAATACTGATGGTCGAAAATCGCCCCGTTCTGAACGTCATCACCCATCTGGTGCTGATCATCGGCATCGTCATCGTGGCGCTGCCGATCTGGATCACCTTTGTTGCCGCGACCCATGACGCGGTCCGCATGACCCAAGCCCCGATCCCTATGCTGCCCGGCGGGCATTTCTGGGAGAATTTCACCCAGACCCTGCTCGGCTCGGGCCTGAGCGGCACCGAGACCGCACCGGTCTGGCGGATGCTGCTCAACAGCCTTGCCATGGCGCTGATGATCGCGCTCGGAAAGATCGCGATCTCGCTGATCTCGGCTTTCGCCATCGTCTATTTCAAGTTTCCGTTCCGGATGTTGTTCTTCTGGTTGATCTTCGTCACCCTGATGCTGCCGGTCGAGGTGCGCATCCTGCCCACGTTCGAGGTGGTGGCCGATCTGGGCATGCTGAACAGCTATTGGGGCCTGTCGATCCCACTTATCGCCTCGGCCACGGCGACATTCATGTTCCGGCAGGTGTTCCTGACCATCCCCGACGAGATGCTGGAAAGCGCGCGGATCGACGGCGCCGGGCCGCTCAGGTTCTTCTGGGATATCCTGATCCCGCTGTCCCGTACTAATATCGCGGCGCTGTTCGTGATCCTCTTCATCTACGGCTGGAACCAGTATCTCTGGCCGCTGCTGATCACCACCGATACCGACATGACCACCATCGTGATGAGCATCAAGCAGATGCTCGAGGCGGCGGAACAATCCCCACAATGGAACATCATCATGATGACCGCGCTCCTGGCGATGCTGCCACCGGTCTTCGTGGTCGTCGCAATGCAAAAGCTCTTTGTTCAAGGGCTGACAGAGACCGACAAATAGGCAGGACATCATGGCATCCATAACACTCAAAGACCTAGTGAAAGCCTATGGTGACACCGAGGTTCTGCATCACGTCGAGGGTGAGATTTCCGATGGTGAGTTCATCGTGGTCGTCGGCCCCTCGGGCTGTGGCAAGTCCACGCTGCTGCGCATGGTGGCGGGGTTGGAAACCGTCACCTCGGGCACGATCTGCATCGGCGACAAGGTGGTGAACCAGCTGGAACCCGCCGACCGCGATATCGCGATGGTGTTCCAGAACTACGCCCTCTACCCGCATATGTCGGTGCGCGAGAACATGGCCTATGGCCTCAAGATCCGGAAGATTTCCAAGGACGAGATCGCCCGCCGGGTGGAAGAGGCCGCCGACATCCTTGAACTGCGCCCCTATCTTGAACGCAAACCCCGGCAATTGTCGGGCGGCCAGCGTCAGCGCGTCGCCATGGGCCGCGCCATCGTTCGCAACCCGCAAGTGTTCCTGTTCGACGAGCCGCTGTCGAACCTTGACGCCAAGCTGCGCGTGCAGATGCGGCTGGAAATCCGCAAGCTGCAACAGCGGCTCGGGGTGACTTCAATCTATGTCACCCATGATCAGGTCGAGGCGATGACACTGGGTGACCGGCTGATGGTGCTGAACGGCGGTTACGTGGAACAGTTCGGAACCTCGATCGAGCTTTATGACCGGCCAGCCACCACCTTTGTGGCGGGCTTCATCGGCAGCCCGGCGATGAACTTTCTGCCGGCCACCGTCAGCGCCGGTATGGCGACCCTGGGCAACGGCGCGCGACTGGCAAACGCCGGTGCGGCCAACGGCGCGGTGACACTTGGTATTCGGCCCGAGCACCTGCTACAGGACGATGCGGGACCCGTGCGGGTCACCGTGGAACTGGTCGAGCAACTGGGCGCCAACTCGCTGCTGCATGGAAAGCTCGAGGGGACAGACATCGAAATGGTTGTCAGCCAGCCCGGGCATATGTCAGCCGCGGCCGGAACGGTCATGGGGTTCGTGCCCGCAAACGGGGCCTTGCATCTGTTCCACGCCGAAACCGGCAAACGGATCGAACCATGAGCCGGTTTCCGCAGCTCGCCCCGTTTACCGGGGGTGACGGGGTCGTCCGTGTCATCGGTCATCGCGGCGCAAGGGGCGTGATGCCCGAAAACACGATCGAAGGTTTCGATTTCACGCTGTCCATCGGTGTGACCGCGCTGGAGTTTGATGTGGTTGCAACGGCGGATCGGGTGCCGGTCGTCACGCATAACCTGCACTTGGCGAATTCCGCGACGCGCGACGCGCAAGGCCACTGGCTGACCGGACCCGAGCTGCGGGTCGCCGACCTGACCCTGGCCGAGCTTAAGACACTGGATGTGGGCGGTCTAGATGGCCGAACTGTCTATGGTCAACGCTTCCCGGATCAGGCTTTCATGTCCGGCGTCCGCATTCCGGCACTGTCAGAGTTGCTGGATTTGTGCAGCAAACCCGGCAGCGAAGCCTATCTGCTGTTCGAATTGAAATCCGATCCCGACCTGCAAGACGAAACGGCAGCCCGGGAATCGCTGGTTGCCACCGCCGTTGCCGAAGTCCGGAAATTCGGGCTGGCGCATCGTACCGTGCTCCACAGTTTCGACTGGAAGCTGCTGGACGAATGCCGGCGACAGGCGCCGGACATGCCCACGTCATACCTGTCGCAACTGCCAGAGAACGACGACGACCCCGGCGAGGATTCCGCCAAATCCGTTGGCCCGGACTATGCGACCATGACCGTCTCGGTCCCTCGGGCCGTCGCCGATGCGGGCGGACAGCTTTGGTGTCCGTACTTCATGGATTTGACCCCCGACCTTGTTGCCGAGGCGCATGACCTGGGACTGCCCGTCTGTACCTGGACGGTCAACGAAACGGCAGACATCGACCGGATGATCGACGCGGGTGTCGACGGCATCGTCACCGACTACCCCGGCCGGGTGCAAAGACATCTGCTGAACCGGGGCCTGCGCTGGCAGTAACCCCTACGAGAAAAGCCCCGCGCTGGCGGGGCTTTCCGATCTTGGCTGCCTGAACCTGTCAGATGTCGAATTTGACGCCTTGGGCCAGCGGCAGCTGGGCAGAGTAGTTCACGGTGTTGGTCTGACGGCGCATATAGGCTTTCCATGCGTCCGACCCGCTTTCGCGGCCGCCACCGGTTTCCTTCTCGCCACCAAACGCCCCACCGATTTCCGCGCCCGACGGGCCGATGTTCACGTTCGCGATGCCACAATCCGACCCTGCCGCCGACAGGAATTGCTCCGCCTCGCGCATGTTCAGCGTGAACACGCAAGACGACAGGCCCTGCGGCACGTCGTTCTGGATTTCGACCGCCTGATCGAATTCGTCATAGCCCAGAACGTAAAGGATCGGGGCAAAGGTCTCGGTCTTCACCACCGCGCTCTGTTCCGGCATCTCGACAATCGCCGGGGTCATATAGACGCCAGCCGCCGGTACGCCGTCACGCACCCGCTCGCCGCCAAAGACGGTTCCGCCCTCGGCGCGCGCCGCATCCAGTGCTGCGGTCATGGCCGCGCCAGCGGCCTCGTCCACCAACGGGCCGACCAGCGTGCCCTCGGCCAGCGGGTTGCCGATGGGCAGACCGGCATAGGCCTTCTTCAGCCGTGCAACCAACTCGTCCTTGATCGAGTTATGGGCGATCAGGCGGCGCAGTGTGGTGCAGCGCTGGCCAGCGGTACCCACGGCCGAGAACACGATGGCACGAACCGCCATCTCCAGGTCCGCCGACGGCCCGACGATCATCGCGTTGTTGCCACCCAGCTCCAGGATGCACTGGCCAAACCGGGCTGCCACGATGGGCGCGACCGCGCGACCCATGCGGGTCGAACCGGTGGCCGAGATGATCGGCACATCCTCGCTTTCGACCAGAGCCTTGCCCAGGTCGGCACCACCAATGAGGGTCTGCAACAGTCCCTCGGGCGCGTCGCCGAACCGCTGGGCGGCGCGGTCAAAGATCTTCTGACAGGCGAGCGCTGTCAGCGGGGTCTTTTCCGAGGGTTTCCAGATCACCGGATCGCCGCAGACAATCGCCAATGCCGCGTTCCACGACCAGACGGCCACCGGGAAGTTGAAGGCCGAGATCACGCCGACCGGTCCGGCGGGGTGCCAGGTTTCCATCATCCGGTGACCGGGGCGTTCACTGGCGATGGTCAGGCCGTAAAGCTGCCGCGACAGACCCACGGCGAAATCGCAGATGTCGATCATCTCCTGCACTTCGCCCAACCCTTCCGAGGTGATCTTGCCCGCCTCCCAGCTGACCAGCGCGCCAAGGTCGTCCTTGGCCGCCCGCAGCTCCTCACCCAGCAGGCGGATCAGCTCGCCCCGGCGCGGGGCGGGTACGGTGCGCCATGCCTTGAAGGCCGACTTGGCACGTGTCAGCACCGCATCCATGTCGGACAGCGGCATCTCATGCACCTCGCCCAGAAGGCTGCCGTCGATCGGCGAGGTAACGCGGACCCGGCCGCCCGTCCGTTCGGCGGCAGTGATCCCCAGTTTCTCCATCACGGTATCTGCGGTCATCACAACGTCTTTCATGTCTCAGGCTGCCTTGCTTTGCTTGGTGACATCACCCGCCCGGTAAAGGCGGCCGAATTCGGTTTCGAGGAAGTCGGCGAACTTGACCTGTTCCTGCCGGATGAACCCTTTGGACGGCAGCGTGCCGGTCCGCATCAGGTCAACGACGCCCAGAACGCCAGCGGCAGTGGTGACCTGGATCGCGCTCCAGGTCAGGCCGTCGATCACCCGGGAATAGGACTTGTTGATCAGGCTCTTCTCGCGCAACTGGCCGCCGATCCGCCCCTTGGCGGTGCAATAGACCAGTACCACGTCCTGATCGGTGCGCGGCAGCGCGGCCTCGAAGATGTCCTTCAACAGATCCCGACGCCGCTCCAGCCCCAGATCGTTCAGCAACAGACGCAGGATATCGCGGTGCCCCGGATAGCGGATAGAGCGATAGGACACCGCCCGCGCCTTGCCCTCCAGCGTTTCCGGCAGCGTCCCCAACCCACCCGAGGTGTTGAAGCATTCATACTCAACCCCGTCATGGCCAAGGATCTCGTAATCCTCCAGCGGCGCGGTCTTGACCAACTGACCGTTCACGATGGCATCGCAGGGGTTGCAGTACTCGTTGATCAGCCCGTCGGTGGACCAGGTCAGGTTATACTTCAGCGCATTGGTCGGATAGAGCGGCAGCGCCCCCACCCGCATGTGCAGACTGTCGATCTCGTCGAATTCGGCGGCCAGAGCCGCTCCGGCAATGCCAACAAAGCCCGGCGCCAACCCGCATTGCGGCATGAACGCGGTCTGGCTCTTTTCAGCCAGCGCGCGCACCGCATTGGTGGCCGCCACGTCCTCGGTCAGGTCGAAATAATGCGCGCCCGCCACCTGCGCGGCCTTGGCGATGGCGGGGGTCAAAAAGAACGGCGCTGCCGAAATGACCGCGTCGAAGCCTTTCAGCCCCTCGGCCAGCCCGGCCTCGTCCTTGGCGTCGATCTGCTTGGTGGGCACGCCCATCTTGTTGAGCACCGACAACGCCGCCAGATCGTGATCGGCCACGGTGACGGTATAGTTGGGCGAAGTCTTGAGCAAAGTGGCGATCATCTGGCCAATCTTCCCGGCCCCGACGACGCAAATATTCCAGCGCATGGCACGTCTCCTTGTTTGCGCAACAGGATGACGCTTTTGCTGTTCGATCTGTAGGGAGCAGAGTGTCGGAATGACTCCTCATTCCGTCAATTTGACGGCAAACCTAACTTTTTGTCAGATCCGGTCGATACGCCGCCCAAAGACGACAAAGGTGTTCGTCCGTTGAATCCCCGGAATCGCACCCAGTTCATCGACAAGGATATCGAGGTCCTCGATCCGCGGCGCCTCGGCCGACAGCAGCAGGTCGAACTCGCCATTGATCGACAGGCATAGCTTGATCTCGGGATAGGCCTCGAGCCGCTTGATGATGCGCGCGGTCTCCTTCTGCTGCACTTCCAGCAGCACCACGACCTGCACCTTGCTGTCATCCTGCGGCTCGCGCAGAACTACGGAATAGCCCGCGATCAAGCCGCGCGCCTCCATCCGGGCGATGCGTTCGTGCACGGTGGTGCGCGCCACACCCAGTCGCGCGGCGATCTTGGTCGTAGACTCGCGAGCATTGTGTTGCAGTGCCGCGACAATCTGGCGGTCGAGCTTGTCCATGTTTCTTCCTTGCCCCGCCACATGGGGCGGGTGCAAGAAAATACATACGCGACTTCATAGCTCCAGGATGGTCGACCCGGTGGTCTGCCGCGCCTCAAGCGCGCGGTGGGCATCGGCGATCTGTTCCAGCGGAAAGCGCTGGTCGATGCGGATCTTGACCTCGCCCCCAGTCACCTTGCCGAACAGCCGCCGTGCCATCGCCTGGCAAGCCGCATGGTCGGCGATATGGGTGAACAGCGTCGGGCGCGTGATCTTCAGGCTGCCTTTCTGCCCCAGAATACCGATGTTCACCGGCGGCACAGGCCCTGAGGCATTGCCGAAGGAAATCATCATGCCCAGAGGTTTCAAACAGTCGAGCGAGCCTTCGAACGTATCCGCGCCCACCGAATCCATCACCACATCGACGCCCTTGCCACCGGTCAGTTCGCGCACCTTTTCGGTAAAGTTCTCAGCGCGGTAGTTGATCACATGGGTCGCGCCATGTGCCTTGGCCAGTTCGCATTTCTCGTCGGACCCGGCGGTGCCGATCAGGGTGATGCCTTCGGATTTGGCCCATTGGCAGGCGATCAGGCCGACACCACCGGCAGCGGCATGAAACAGCACCGTATCGCCCCGGCTGAGTGGCGTCGTGCGATGGAACAGGTAGTCGACCGTCAACCCCTTGAGCATCATCGCCGCGCCTTCGTCGAAGCCGATCTCGTCGGGCAGCGGACAGACCTGTGCCGCCGGCATCACCCGCGCCTCAGTATAGGCACCTGGCGGGGCCGAGGCATAAGCAGCCCGGTCACCCACGTTCAAGTGCGTTACACCCTCGCCCACCGCCTCGACCACGCCCGAGGCTTCCATGCCCAGCGCATGCGGCAATTGCAGGGGATAAAGACCCGTGCGCTGATACACGTCGATGAAATTCAAACCACAGGCCTTGTGCCGGATCCGCACCTGCCCCGGTCCCGGCTCGCCCACGGGCCGGTCCTGCAATTGCAAAACCTCCGGGCCGCCGAATGTTTCGATCACTACGGTTCTTGCAGTTTCACTCATGTCTTTCCTCCCGCTTTGCGCATTACCTAGCAGGCAGAAGGACGTCGGCAAGGGCGCAGGCAGAAGGGAATGAGCCAGACTCAACCGACCCTGAGTACGATCTTGCCGATATGGCCCGAGCTTTCCATCCGAGCATGCGCAGATGCCGCATCCGCCAGGTCAAACTCGCTGTCCATCACCGGCGCGACCCGGCCTGCCTCGATCAGCGGCCAGACCGCCTCCAGCAGGTCCTGGGCGATCTGTGCCTTGGCCAGGTCGCTTTGCGGGCGGAGCGTACTGCCGGTTATCGTCAGGCGGCGCACCATCATCAGGGCAAAGTTCAGCTCGACCACCGGCCCTTGCAGGAACGCGATCTGTACCAGCCGCCCATCGTCGGCCAGAGCCTTGATATTGCGCGGAATATAGTCGCCGCCCACCATGTCGAGGATCAGGTCGGCGCCGCCTTCGGCCCGCAGGATCTTGACGAAATCCTCGCTGCGGTAGTTGATCGCGCGCTCGGCTCCCAGGTCCAGGCAAGCCTGGCATTTCTCGTCCGACCCGGCGGTGGTGAAGACCCGGGCGCCAAAGGCGTTGGCAAGCTGAATCGCGGTTGTCCCGATGCCGCTGGACCCGCCATGCACCAGAAAACGTTCACCGGCCTTAAGGCCACCGCGCGAAAACACGTTGGACCAGACGGTAAAGAAGGTTTCCGGCAGGCATGCCGCCTCGCGCAACCCCATACCCTGGGGCACCGGCAGACAATGCGCGGCGGGTGTGGCCACGAATTCGGCATAGCCGCCCCCGGGCAGCAGGGCGCAGACCATGTCGCCACGCGCCAGAGAATCGACACCGGGGCCGACCGCGACCACCTCGCCCGAACACTCCAACCCCGGCAGGTCGCTGGCACCAGGCGGCGGGTCATAGGCCCCCGCCCGTTGCAGCGCGTCGGGCCTGTTCACTCCGGCATAGGCGACCTTGATCACCACCTGCCCATGCCCTGGCACCGGCATCGGGCGGTTGGTGAGTTGCAGAACTTCCGGCCCGCCGGGCTTGCTGATTTCAACCGCGCGCATCTGCTCGGACATGGAACCTCCTCAGGTCGGTTTGATCGCGAAGACCTTGGCCGGCCCCGCAAGTTATCGTTTCGTTCACCCCAGCGATCCGGGCAGGTCACCATCACGACGGGGTGCGCGCAGCTGCCCGGCCAGCCAGTTGGGACCGGCAAGAAAGGGCTTCAGCAACGGGTTCTTCTGGATATCCGCCTTGAACTTCTCGAACTGCATCACGTTGTCGATGCGACGGTCCAGAAACTCCCATGTTGCCTGGTGATCCGGGCTTTCGTCCCCCAGCCAGTAGAGCACGGTGGAAGAGTAAACCGCTGAAAGCGTTGCTCTTTTCGTGTACCAATTGACATCTTCCGAGGTGTCGCCCAGTGCCGTCCAGATCGCGTCGCAGGTACCCCAGATCGCCTTGGCGCCGTCGGCCGCATAGGCGGGCAAGGCAAACAGGGTGGCGCCGCGGCGCACCGCCTCCTTATCCGTCACGGCCTCGAGTCGGAAGCGGACGGCGGTGGCGATCCGGTCGCGAAAGCGCAGCTCGGACAGGTCCTCGGCGGCGAGGCGGTCCAGCATCGCGGCATCGCCGCGCGCGTGATAGGCCAGCGCCAGATCGACCGCGCCGCGCGGGCAGAGCGCGCGGGCGTACCCGGCGTCCAAACCGGTGTCGGCTACCGCCGCGCGAAAGGTTTCGTCGGTCCAACCGTCAAAGGCCACATGGGTCAGGGCGGCGTCCAGCAGCCGGTCCTTGGCCTGTTCATAGGACATGGTCATGGCACATCTCCTTGTTTCACCCCCTATCTAGACAAGTTGTTCCCGCTTTGCTATACGCCGGGCTCCTGCAATTCCTTGCAACTCAACTTAGAAAGGTGGTGAAAACCACATGCAGGTTAGTGTTCGCGACAACAACGTCGATCAGGCGCTCCGCGCCCTGAAGAAGAAGCTGCAGCGCGAAGGCGTTTTCCGTGAAATGAAGCTGAAGCAGCATTTCGAGAAACCGTCCGAGAAAAAAGCGCGCGAGAAGGCTGAAGCGATCCGCCGTGCCCGCAAGCTGGCACGCAAGAAAGCACAGCGCGAAGGCATGCTCTGAGGCATTCGCTCTCGTCCGGCTTTGGATGACACTATTTGACGACCCCCGCGGCCCAGCCCCGGGGGTTTGTCGTTCGTGGGGGTTTTGACCGTTTTGTACGCGCTCCGGCAGGTGGATTGACCGTTTTGTACAAAGCCTTTTGATCAAAGCCCGGTAGATTCAAACCTCGAAAACCATCCCTTTTCGCGCAGGATCAGCGAACCACGACCGTGCTCGACCGAGGAAGCCCCAGACGTCTGCGTCCCCCGGTTTTACATAGTTCGCGTCATTGGGGTCAGAGCCCAAAGCGTCGAAGATGCTTCGAAGCCAACCATGCTTATCACGATCAACTTCGATGTTGGACAGCCAACTTTCCAACTCACCTTGGGACACAACAAGTAGCCCGTAATCCTCCACATCAGACAACAAAGCTTCGGCCGCGTCTTTCTCCCCACCAGACAACAGGGTCACACCGCCACGCTGCTTGTAGTTCTTCTGCTTGCCGTCTGTGCTGACACCTCGCAACAGCTCAAACACGCTCTGTCGGGCTGTCTCGAACGTCCGCCGTCTCACCTCTGGCACACCCACTGCCCGCATTTGTTTCGCCCAGTTTTCTCCGCCTTCCGCCAATACATCGAGGTCGACGATGCCGATAGTCGGTACCCCCATATGCCGCAAAGGTTCGACCAAACGGGGTACCGTCGACTTTTCATGAGCATTCAGGAACAGAGCGTTGTCGATACCGCGCGGATCCTTCGCGGAAAGAAGACGGTTGTTGATTTCCTGATAAAACGCTCTGTCAGCGTCCGCTTCGGTAACCACAACAGCCTGAGCAAACAATCCGGACAGAACATTGGCCGACCGCATCATCGGATCATTCATCAGGCGGCGCAGGGTGTCGTTGTCCAGCAATCGCGCAGTTGAAACCCCAGCATGATATTGCAGGCGCACAATGCGTATCGGCACACCGGATTCGACCGCGCCCATCAGAAAATCAGCGCTGTGTGTCGCGATGTAGACCTGTTTGTCACCGGCTTTTTCAGCAACTTGCCTGCCTAATGTGCGCGCGAGTGTCGGGTGAAGAAACGCCTCGGGTTCATCAATCAAGATGACTTTGAAGTCGCTGGCATGAAGCGCGCCGAGCATTCCAGTGTAAGCGTTGAAACCATCACTGGCATGTTCTGCCGGAAGTGCTGTCTTCAAGTAATCAATCAAGCTTTTGTTCAGAGAACGCTCGGTCTCGGCGTCGGGTGCAGCACTTGCAAACGCCAGTTTCAGCGTCCCGTACCGCGATACAGTGTCAATAACCGGGTAATAGTCGATACCTGCTTTGGCAGCTGTCTGGAAACCTTTTCGCCTGGTATCGTCAGTCAACAGCCTGGCGAGGGGGCCAGAGGGGGATTGCAAGTCCGCGCCTTCTTCAGCGGGCAACATCGCCAGTCTTTTTGCGCCATTCATCCAGACGCAAAGCGGTTCGCGAAAAACCCCACCCATGTATTCATTCCATTGACGTGGACTCATTTTTGAGAAATCCATTCGCGAGTAATGCCCTCTAGGAAAGAAGACTGTTTCTTCTTCTTCTTTCCCAGCTAATGCAGGATGATCATCAAGAATTTTGTTTTCAAAGGCATGAAGTCGCACCTTTTTCAATGCGGATTTCTTTAGCTCCTGAGGACTGTGGCCTGAACCGGAGAACGCATAGTGGATCGCTTCCAGTAAAGCTGTTTTCCCGCAGTTGTTTGGCCCGACAAAGAGTGTAACGCCGGCCTGGCCCTCCAAACGCAATGGCGCTGCGCCATCTACCGGCCCGCAATTCAATTCAACTGCTTCGATCACTTGCACCGCCTTCACAAGAAAAAGGTTTTTCGTCGTCAACGGTCGCAAAAGTAGATGCCATCGGCAAGCCTTCAATCATAGGCTTAGGCACGGCTTTGCGAGATGCTATGAACTGTTAGTCTTTACCGCTGCCGCATGACGCCCAGACCCCGGCGGCGGACGAGGCGGCGGCCGCGTATGGTTTCGCGGAACAGGATCAGGAGGCCCGAGCCGACGATCAGCGTCAGCCCGATCCAGGTGGACAGGCCCGGAAGCACCCCGAACACCACATAGCCCCACAGCACCGCCCAGGGCAGGTAGGTGTATTCGAACGGGGTGACGACGCTGGCCTCGGCCATGCGATAGGCCTGGCTGAGCGCGAAGAAGCCGATGCCCGAGGTGACCCCCAGCGCCGCCAGCGCCAGCCAGTCCATCGGCGCGGGCGCGATCCAGTCGCGGTAGAGAAAGGCCAGGCTGGGGTGCGGCGAGGCGGTTTCCAGCCCCGAGAATACAAGCCCCAGCACGGTGCCGCCGACGATATAGACCAGCAGGGTTACCAGCGTCATGGTGCCGCCATTGGTACGGCTGCCCAGACGCCGGGTGGCGATGATCGAGACCGCATAGAACAGCGCCGCAGCCAGTGCCAGCAACGCCGCCGGCTCGAACACCGCCGCCCCCGGTTGCACGATCACCAGTACGCCGACCATTCCGAGGAGCACCGCCAGCCAGCGCCAGATACCGATCCGCTCGCCCAGGAACACCGCCGCCAGCAAGGTGACGAAGATCGGGGTGGAGAAGGTGATGGCCGCCGTCTCGGCCAGACCAATGGCGGCCAGCGCCATGTAATAGACGAGATAGGACGAAAACGCCGCCACCGCGCGGGTCAGTTGCAACGGCCATGAACCGATCTTGAGCGGCCAGAGCGCGCCTTCGTACCGGGCCATGGCCAGCGCCACCGGCAGGGCGAAGACCGAACGCCAGAACACGATCTGATGCACCGCGAAATCGCTGCTGAGGCCTTTGATGATCACGTCCTGGATCGGAAAGATCGTGGTGGCAAGCAGCAGGAACAGGATGCCGGTCAAAGTGGTCGCGCCCTCGGGCTGATCCGCACCCGCGGAGATATTCGGATCGGCAGCGGTCATCTTGTTCTTCCCTTGGCACCTGCCGCATTTCGCCCCGGATCGAATCGGCGGTCTTGTCGGCGGGCGACAAGCGCGTCGCGAACCGGCCCGGAGAATGCGGGCAGGCTCCGAATTTCCGCCCAAAAGCCAGGCTGCTGCATGCGGCGATCCGCTGGCGGTGAAACGCTGGGCTTGGCCGTGCGCCTTCCCGCCCAAGCCGCCAGCGTCCTTTGGCAAGGCGGCGCCACGAATCCCTATCCACAGCCATCCCATCTTTGCCACTTTCCGGTCCCGCGCCATGACGAGGGCACTGAACGCAGCAACAGGATGTTTGAGAATGTCACAAGCAAGTAGTCTCGAAAGACAAATGCTGGATCTGATCAATGAAGAGCGTACGTCACGGGGGTTGAACCCGGTCCAGCTTGAACTCAGGTTGAACGATGCTTCGGAGGATCACAGTAGGTGGATGCTGGAGCGCGACGTGTTCTCGCATACCGGGGTCAACGGTAGCTCTCCGGGGGATCGTATCGAACAGACCGGGTTCAAGTTCGAAGGCAATTCGATCGCGGCCGAGAACATCGCCTGGCAAAGCGAACGCGGCGCGCCGGGCTTAGCGGATGATGTGAAGGACCTGCACGATGGCCTGATGAACAGCCCTGGGCACCGGGCCAATATCCTGAACCCCGATGTGACACTGGTGGGGATCGGGATCGAACGCGGCGAGTTCGAAGGGCATGACGCCGTGATGGTGACCCAGAACTTTGCCCGCACCGATGCGCAGGTGGAACTGGATACCGGGGTGCCCGTGCCCGAGCCGGTACCGACACCGGAACCGACCCCAACACCGGAACCCACACCTGAGCCAGAACCCACGCCGGAACCCGAACCGGCGCCGGAGCCAGAGCCGACGCCAGAACCTGAACCAACGCCAGAGCCGGAGCCAATGCCCGAGCCGGAGCCAATGCCCAAGCCCGGTGACCCATGCGGCGGCAGCGATGGTCCGGACCTGATCTTTACCGACAATCGCAGCGGTCAGATGCACGGCAATGGTGGCGACGACATCATGTTCGGGGGCCGTGGCGTGGATATCTTCTGGGGCGATGCCGGGAATGACATCCTGATCGGCGGCCGTGGCAAGGACCAGCTGTCTGGCGGGGATGGCAACGACCTCCTTGTCGGGGGGCGCGGCAAAGACATGCTTGACGGCGGCATGGGAGACGACCTTCTCCTTGGCGGACGCGGCAAGGATGTGCTGGATGGTGGCGAAGGCGACGATCTGATGCTGGGCGGCGCCGGCGCGGACACGTTCCTCTTCTCGACCGGCATGGATACCGTCTTTGACTTTGGTGGCCGGGGCGAGGCGGACCTGATCGGCCTTGGCATGGCAGATGGCATCGCCGATTTCGACGATCTCAGGGCCAACCACCTGAGCGAGGTGGACGGCGATGCGGTGATCACCGATGCGGCGGGCAACAGCTTGACCCTGGTTGGCGTTCAGATGGATATGCTGGACACGCAGGACTTCCTGTTCTGATTACCCAAGGTGCGGTGCCCGTCACCAGCGGACCGGCACGGTGAGCGGCCCCCGAAAGGCCCAGCCGCCGAACCGGGCCTCGCCGTCCAGGGCGAGGCCCGGGAACCGTTCGAAAAGGAGCGGCAGCGCCACCTCTCCGATCAGCGCCTTGGATGCCCAGGCTCCGGCGCAGAAATGCGGCCCGGCGCCGAAGGAGATCGCCGGTGCGATATCCTGATCCAGATCGAAGCGGTCGGGATTGGTGAAAACGCTCTCGTCGCGATTGCCCGATCCGAACATCAGGAATACCCGGTCCTCGGGTTCCAGCGTCACGCCCTGCACCGTGGCGCGCTGTACCACCCGGCGCGGCGACATGCCGATGGGCGAGATCCAGCGGGCATATTCCTCGAACCCGCGCAACCAGGGCACCGCGCCCGATTGCAGCCGTGCCAGCGCCTCCAGGTGGCTGAGCACCGCCCAGGCGGTGCCGGCGATGGCATCGCGCGGCTCGTTCTGGCCGCCGGAGATAGCGAGCTTGATATTGGCGCGGGTCTGCGCATCGCTCAGACCCGCGCGGCGCTGCACCGAGAGCAGCGAATGGTCGGGTGCGGCATCCAGCACCGGGATCATCGCGTCGATATGGGCATCGATCGAGGCGGTGCAGTCATGACAGCGCGCCTCGACCGCTGGATCGCCCGCGTAATTGGCGCAGCCGTCGATCATGCCCTGGCTCACACGGTCCATCTCGGCCGCCGCCATGTTGGTCAGCCCGGTGATCGCCTTGAGCGCCTCGGCCGAGACGGGCATGGCATAGTCGCGCACCAGATCGCAGGTGCCGCGCGGCGCCAGATCGT
Organism: Ruegeria marisflavi; assembly: GCF_025673445.1. NCBI lineage: Bacteria > Pseudomonadati > Pseudomonadota > Alphaproteobacteria > Rhodobacterales > Roseobacteraceae > Ruegeria > Ruegeria marisflavi. The sequence goes on along the minus strand of NZ_JAOVQN010000023.1, from coordinate 45,406 downwards.
CGAGTACCCGCTCGGCGGCGGCGCGGAACTGTGCGGTCCAGACCTGTTTCACCGTCTTGGGCGAGACGGTGGGAAAGATCGCCTTGCGCTCGGCCATGTGCGCCCCGCCATCCTTGCGCATCATGTTCTGGCCCATCAGCACGGTCATCAGCCCCTGCGGCTGGTCCGAAGAGAACACCTCGACCCGCTTCTCCTGCTCGAAAATGTCGTCGCGCCGGGTGATCAGCGTCGCGCCCAGTTGCGGCACATAGGCAATGGGCGCCTCGGCCCGCATCCGTTTCAGATCGGGATAGGGATCGGCCCAGAAGGCACCCGGGTCGATGTCATAGATGGGTGCATCCGACATGGCGCGACTCCCTGTTGTCATGTCAACATGCAGGTCACTCTGCGCAAAGCCTGTTGTCGTGTCAACACATTCGCTCTAGGCTGCGGTGGCATCAGGATCAGGAGCCCATGACCATCGACCTTTCCGACGACCTGTTCCTTGTCCACCCCGACGGCACGGCTGACGGCCCCGCCGCCGCCACGCTCAGTTTTACCCGCTCGCCGACGGTCCTGCTCACCTTTGCCGGGAACCGGTTCACCCGGGCGGCAGCACGGCATTACCAGTCGGAATTCGGCATCGGTGCGATGGACTGGCGCATGCTGGTGATGCTGACGCGCGAGCCGGACAGCTCGGTCTCGCATGCCGCGCGCACCATCGGCATCGACAAGGCGGCGGTCAGCCGCTCTTTGCGACGTCTGGAAACGCTGGGGCTGGCTGCGGCCCGGGACGGCGACGAACGGCGCCGCCACTGGACCCTGACCGAGGCCGGGCGCCGGATGCATGGCCGCATCCTCGACAGCGCGCTGGAGCGCCAGCGCCGCCTGCTCAACGGCTTCACGCCAGAGGAAGTCGAGGCGTTCACCACCTATCTGCGCCGGATCCTCGACAATATCGAAACGCTGGGCGCCACCGATCCCTGAACCCACCCGTCCCTTCATTTCGCTCAAAATACTCCGGGGGGAGCGCCGCAGGCGCGGGGGGCAGCGCCCCCTGCCCGGCCTATTCCAGCGCCTTGGCAAAGGTCGCGGTCAACCGCTCGTCCAGCATCGCATGCGGCGGCGCCGAGGCGCCGTAGTGTAGTTCGGCCAGCGCCACGATGCTGTTGAACAGCACCACCGAACCGCCTGCGGGCGCGGCATGGACAAAGAGTTTCTGGTAGAACGCATCGACCCCGATTGACGGGAACTTGGCCATGGCCACGCCACCGGGCGCCGGGCCGCCAAAGAGCAGCAGCACCGCGGGCGGCAGATCGACGCCAAGCGCCGCCGCCTCGGCGGTGAAATCGATCTCGCCGAACCAGACCGTATCGGATTGCACCGCAACGATGGCGCGCAGGCGGGCAACGGTTTCGGGCACATCGTGGCGGCTTTGCAGCGCGAGAATGCCGTAGTCGGCGGCCAGACCTTGGGTCGGCACCGGCATCGGCGTGATCCCGTCCAGCCCGTCAAGCGCCGGGGCAAGCGCGGCATCAAAGGCGGCCAGCGCCTCGGCATCCTGGAGGCCATAGCGGCGTTTCAGGAAATCGGCGGATGTATAGACCACCTGCACCGCGTCCGCCCCGGCATAGGCCAGTGCCCGGAACGGCAGGTCAAGCCCGGCGCGGATGTCCTGCGCCAGCAGGGTCGTGTTGACCGCCGGGTCCGAGAAGATCTGCACCCGGGCGGGCGGCATCTCGACCCCTTCGGCGGCGGCCAGCCGGGCGTGGTCGATCGCGACAACCGGGGCAAGACCTGCGTCGGCCGCTGCGCTTACGATCTGGTCAAAGGCCGTATCGACCCCCTCTTGCAGCGGCGCGGTACTGGCCGGGGCCGCGAAGAATGCGATGGCCAAACCGGCCGCAGTCAGGAAACACCTGTGAAACATCTGTCTTCCACGTCGTTGCAAACTGGCAGGGGCGGCACCTCGGCACGGCCCCCGCCAGCTTACGGCGCGGGGCGTCAATCGGAAGAAAAAATTGCCTCCGGTCCACTCTCTTTGGAATAGCGGATCAGTAGACCTTGGGCACGTAGAGCTCGTCCGGCAGCACCCGGCGTTCGTAATCGGGGTTGTACCTGCGGTCCGGGAGCGTGACCTTTTCGTGCGGGATGTCGTGATAGGGAATCTTCGACAGAAGATGCTCGATACAGTTCAGCCGTTCGCGTTTCTTGTCGTTGCCCTCGACGATGTACCACGGCGCCTCGGGGATGTTGGTGCGCTCGAACATCGCCTCTTTGGCCTTGGTGTACTGTTCCCAGCGGATGCGGCTTTCCAGATCCATCGGCGACAGTTTCCACTGTTTCATCGGATCGTGGATGCGCATGAGGAACCGCATCTGCTGTTCCTCGTCGGTGATCGAGAACCAGTATTTCAGCAGGATGATGCCCGAGCGCACCAGCATGCGTTCAAACTCGGGAACGTCCTGAAAGAACTGTTCCACCTGATCGTCGGTGGCAAAGCCCATCACCCGTTCGACGCCCGCGCGATTGTACCAGGACCGGTCGAACAGCACGATCTCGCCCCCGGCGGGCAGATGCGGCACGTAGCGCTGGAAATACCACTGGCTCTGCTCGCGGCGCGAGGGCGCGGGCAGCGCCACGACACGGGCCACGCGCGGATTCAGCCGCTGGGTGATCCGCTTGATCACACCGCCCTTGCCGGCGCTGTCGCGCCCTTCCATCAGGATGCAGACCTTGGCGCCGGTATGTTCGACCCAGTCCTGGACCTTGATCAGTTCGGCCTGAAGCCTGAGCAGGTTGCGGAAATAGGTCTGCCGGTCCAGCATGTCGGGATGCTGGTCCTTGTAGATCTTGCGGATCTCCATCGAGAGCATCGGCTCGCTGAACTCGATTTCGATATCCTCGTCCAGCGAATCCTCAAGTTCGGCCTCGAGCCATTCCATCGACGGATCGTTGGTGTCATTGGTCAAAATGATTTCCTTTCGGCTGTCTAACAAATCTGACCCGTATGCGGGCTGAATGAAGATCTCATGTCACGGCTGCGGGCGTTTGTCGTTGCGGGAAATCAAACCGCGCGAACCGGGGCCTGCGATTGTAGATGGGAGATCCTGCGGCCGCTGCAAGGCACCCTCTTCAGACCGGCAGCGCCGTTGTCTTGAACACGGTCCGGAGCGCGAAAGAGCTTTGCATCTGTGCCACCCCGGGCAGGCGGGACAGGTACTGGCGGTGAATGCGGGCAAAATCCTCGGTGTTCTCGGCCACGACTTTCAGGATGTAATCGGCGGTACCCGCCATCAGGTGGCATTCCAGCACGTCCGGGATACGCGAAACCGCCTTTTCAAAGGCGTCGAGCAGCTCGTCGGCCTGGCCCTGAAGCGTGATTTCGACAAAAACCGTGGTCGGCAGCCCCATCTTGCGCGCATCCAGCAGGGCCACGTAGTCGCGGATGTAGCCGTCGGCCTCCAACCGCTGGACCCGCCGGTGGCAGGCAGAGGGGGAAAGGTTGGCCCGTTCCGACAGGTCCGCGTTGGACATCCGGCCCCGTGTTTGAAGGGCCGCGAGAATCTTTCGATCTGTCGCATCAAGGCTCATGCGCGCACATCCTTTGCGTATTGATGATTATAGTTCGAAGAATATCGCAAAAAACATGCAAATGACGAGTGGAGTTTCACAGAAATTGTTTACGGGACCTGCCAAAATATTAGGCAGATTGCGAATGGAGGACGCAAAAATGAAAATCGGTTGCCCCAAGGAAATCAAACCCCAGGAATTCCGGGTTGGCATGACCCCGAACGCGGCGCGCGAAGCGGTTGCGAACGGTCACGATGTCATCATCGAAACCAAGGCCGGTGCGGGCGCCGGGTTCGAGGATGCGGATTACATCGATGCCGGCGCGCGGGTCGTGGACACCGCCGAAGAGGTGTTTGCCACCGCTGACATGATCGTTAAGGTTAAGGAGCCCCAGGCTGTCGAGCGCAAGATGCTGCGCGAGAACCAGCTGCTGTTCACCTATCTGCACCTGGCGCCGGATCCGGACCAGACCCATGATCTGCTGGCCTCGGGCGCGACCTGCATCGCGTATGAGACCGTCACCGACCGCAACGGCGGTCTGCCGCTGTTGGCGCCGATGTCGGAAGTGGCCGGCAAGCTGGCACCGCAGGTTGGTGCCTGGACCCTGCAAAAGGCCAATGGCGGCCGCGGTGTTCTGATGGGCGGCGTGCCCGGCGTGAACCCGGCCCGCGTCGTGGTGATCGGCGGCGGCGTTGTCGGCACCCATGCGGCCCGCGTGGCTGCAGGCATGGGCGCGGATGTGACCGTGCTGGACATGTCGCTGCCGCGTCTGCGCTATCTCGACGACACGATGCGCGGCGAGTTCAAGACCTCTTACGCGTCCAAGGGTAACACCGCCGAGCTGGTGGCGCAGGCCGATATGGTGATCGGTGCGGTTCTGGTTCCGGGCGCGGCCGCGCCCAAGCTGATCAGCCGCGCGCAACTGTCGACCATGAAGCCCGGCGCGGCGCTGGTGGACGTGGCCATCGACCAGGGCGGCTGTTTCGAGACCTCGCGGGCGACCACCCATGCCGACCCGATCTACGAAGTGGACGGGATCATGCATTACTGCGTCGCCAACATGCCGGGCGCGGTTGCGCGCACCTCGACCATCGCACTGGGCAACGCCACCATGCCGTTCATGCTGGCGCTGGCCAACAAGGGCTGGAAACAGGCCTGCGCCGATGACGTTCACCTGCTGAATGGCCTGAACGTGCATGCCGGCAAGCTGACCTATTACGCTGTTGGCGAAGCGCTGGGCCTGGACGTGGTGTCGCCGCAACTGGTGGTCAAACAGGCGGCCTGATCCGACCTGCAAGACCCGAATTTTGGACCCTCGTCGGCAATGTCGGCGGGGGTTTTTTCTTTGCCTGGGGCGCCCTCGCGATCAGGCGGCGTGATCGGCCTTGATCATGTCGGCGCATTTCTCGCCGATCATGATCGAAGGCGCGTTAGCGTTGCCGGATACCAGAAGCGGCATGATCGAGGCATCGGCCACGCGCAGCCCGTAGAGCCCACGCACCCTGAGCCTGGGATCGACCACAGCCATGTCATCGACGCCCATCTTGCAGGTGCCAACCGGGTGATAGACGGTGTCGGCGCGGTTGCGGATGTGCTGTTCCCATTCGGCATCGGTTGTGGTGTCGTGCACGCCAAACAGTTCTTTGTGCCGGTATGGTGCCATCGCGGGCGCTTCGAGCACGGCGCGGGTCATCTTGGCGCCCTTGATCAGGGTTTGCAGATCGCGGTCATCGCTGAGGAATTTCGGGGCGATGCCGGGGTCAGCCATCGGGTCGCCCGAATGCAGGAAGACCTCGCCGCGCGAATGCGGGCGCAAGACGCAGACATGGCAGGAACAGCCATGGCCCAGGTGCAGTTTGCGCGCGTGATCGTCGACGATCGAGATCACGAAATGGGTCTGCACGTCGGGCCGGTCGAGGCTTGGGTCGGTCTTGAAGAAACTGCCCGCCTCGGCGATGGACGAGGCCACCATCGAGTTGCTGTCCTTGCGCCATTTCAGGATCTCGCCCACCAGCTTCCCCGTCGCCCGCAGACCGATGCCGATTTTGTCGGTATCGCGGGTCTTGTAGGCGAGGATGAAGTCGATGTGGTCCTGAAGGTTCTGGCCGACGCCGGGCAGGTCATGCACCATGTTGATCCCGTGCGGGGTGATGTCCTGCGCCCGACCAACCCCGGACAATTGCAGCAGTTGCGGCGACTGGAACGCGCCGCCGCAGAGGATCACCTGCTTGCCCGCAAGAACCTGTTTGTCCTGCTTGCCCTAACGATAGGCGACGCCTGTGGCGCGCTTGCCTTCGAACAGGATGCGGGTCGCGCGGGCCTTGGTGATGACGGTCAGGTTGGGGCGCTTGTCCATCACGGGATGCAGATAGGCGGCTGCCGCCGAACAGCGTTCGCCGTTCCTGTCGGGGGAATGAAAGATGCTGATCTGGTAGAGGCCCGCGCCTTCGTTATTGCCGGTGTTGAAGTCCTCGGTCCGGCGGATCTGCATCTGGTTGCTGGCGTCGATGAACGCCTTTGAGATCGGGCGGGGCGCCTTCTGGTTCGAGACGTGCAGCGGGCCGCTGTCGCCATGCATTGCGTCGGCACCGCGCACGTTGTTTTCGGCACGTCTGAAATAGGGCAGGACGCTGTCCCAATCCCAGCCGTCGTTACCCAGATCGGCCCAGCTGTCGTAGTCCTGTTTTTGGCCACGGATATAGAGCATTGCGTTGATCGCCGAGGAGCCGCCCAGCGGCCCTGCCGCGCGGCTGATAGCCCTGACGCCCGTTCAGACCGGGTTATGGCACCGTCTTGAAGGCCCAGTTGTTAATCTTGCCATAGCCCGGCAGCATCGCCACTACACCCAGCGGCGCGCGGATCAGGAAGTCGCAGCCACCGCCGCCCGCCTCGAGCAGGCAGACCTTGACCTTGGGATCCTCGCTGAGGCGCGATGCGAGCGTCGCGCCTGCGGAGCCGCCGCCCACGATTACGAAATCATAGCTCATTTTCTCGCTTCCACCCCGAGCGACCCGACGACAGGAAGAAGCGCAGATCTGCATGATCTGCTGTGATGCGGCGGATCGCATAGTGCGAGTTAGCAACGGATTCTGGACGTCTGTCCAGTTTATCCGACGCGGGCCTTGGGCGGAGGTGAAGAGATCGCGAAAACCGCCGGCGACGGATCGGCAGGTCTGATACTGCACGCTTGCGCGAAACGTGTTTCTGTGAGGAGGGAGGGTGGTAGCGTGAGGCGGACTTGAACCGCCGACCCCAGCATTATGAGTGCTGTGCTCTAACCAACTGAGCTATCACGCCGCAACCACGGGCGGTGACTACCCAAGCGCGGCGGCGGTGTCAAACGGATTCCGGGGCATGTCCGGCAAAATTTACCCGACCGGTTTTCGGGTGTCTCCGAGGGTCGGGGGCGCTGCCCCCACCGCCGCAAGCGGCGGTTCCCCCGGAGTATTTGAAGCGAAATGAAAAGCCTGCTCCACAGGGGGATCAGCCCTTTTTCTTGATCTCGACTGTGTGCGGATAGGGAATCGAAATGCCGCCCGCATCGAAAGCTTCCTTGATCTTGCGGGTCAGCTCGAACTTCAGTTCCCAATAGTCGTCGGCCTTGCACCAGAGCCGGGCGGTGAGATCGACGGAACTGTCGCCCAGATTGGTGACGCGGACCCAGGGCTCGGGGTCGGACAAAACCCGGGAATTGGCGCGCGCGGTCTTTTCTATGATCTTCATCGCCGTGCCGGCATCGTCGCCGTAGTCGATGCCGAACACCAGATCGACCCGGCGCGTGTCATGGGCGGAGAAGTTCATAATGATCGACCCCCAGGCCTTGCCGTTGGGCATGATGATCTGGACATTGTCCGGGGTGACCAGTTCGGTGGTGAAGAGGTTGAGGTCGCGCACCGTACCCGCGGTACCGCCGATATCGACATACTGGCCAAGCTTGTAGGGCCGGAAGATCACCAGCATGACCCCTGCGGCAAGATCGCTGAGTGTGCCCTGGAGCGCCAGCCCGATGGCCAGCGAGGCAGCGCCCAGGATAGCCACGATACTGGTGGCCTGAATGCCGAAGATGCCCAGGACCGCAACCAGCACCATGGCCAGGATGCCCCATTTGACGGTGCTGGCCAGGAAATTGCCCAGTGTCGGGTCGATATGAGGTGTCGCGTTGATCCGCCGTCGCACCATGCCGGCTACCGCTCCGGCGACGATCCAGCCAACGATGAGAACGACAAGCGCCTTGCCCGCGCTCAGAACCAGCGGCCAAAGCATATGGGCCTGATCCATGTATTCCTGCATTGTTTTCCCTCTGTAAGACTTTGGCCAAAAACTTGGGGCCGCCCTCGCCCGGAGAGCGGCCCCGAGGCTTGTGTGGTGATCAGCGCTTCAAAGCATCGCGGATTTCAAGCAGAACATCCAGTTCCGAGGGCCCTGCGGGGGCTGCGGGTTCAGCCGCCGCCTCTTCCTTGGCAGCCGCGTCCTTGGCCCGGTTCACTGCCTTGACCAGCAGGAACACCACCCAGGCAATGATCAGGAAATTGATCACCGCCATGAAGAAAGCACCGTAGGCAAATACCGAGGCGCCTGCTTCGCGCGCAGCAGCAAGCGAGTCGTAGGTGGTGCCATCGCTGCCCAGCACCGCGAAGTTGTTGGTGAAATCCGCCCCACCAGTAAACAGGCCGACGATCGGGTTGATCAGGTCGTCGACCAGCGATTTTACGATTGCCGTAAAGGCGGCACCGATGATGATGCCGACCGCCATGTCCATCACGTTGCCCTTGGCGATGAACGCCTTGAATTCCTTGAGCATGATCCGTTCCCCTGGATGTTCCATTCTTGTTGCAGACACTTTGGCCCAGCGCAGGATTAACTGCTGGCGCCCACAAATCACGGGGAAAAATCGCATTCCAGGTATAGCTTTTCCGTTTAGGCGGAAAACTGTGTTCGCCAGAGAACAACAGGTATGGAGCGGCGCACAGACCGGGGCCTTAAACCGGCGGAGCGGCGCCCCTAGCTTGAGGCAACGAGAATCCGGGATAAGGAGCCCCCTGCCATGTTCGATCTCAACGAATTCCCCGTAAGCCGCCGCTGGCCGTCGCAGAACCCTGACGTGTTGCAGCTTTACTCCTTTCCCACGCCGAACGGGATCAAGGTCTCGATTCTGCTCGAGGAGCTGGGCCTGCCTTATGAGGCGCATACCGTCACCCTGTCGGACGCGGATGTAAAAAGCCCCGAGTTCCTGTCGCTGAACCCCAACAACAAGATCCCCGCGATCATCGACCCGGACGGGCCGGACGGTCAGCCGCTGGCGCTGTTCGAAAGCGGCGCGATCCTGCTGTACCTGGCGGAGAAGACCGGGCGTTTCATCGGTGAGACCGCCGCAGACAAGGCGCGCGTCGTGCAGTGGCTGATGTTCCAGATGGGTGGGGTCGGGCCGATGTTCGGCCAGCTTGGGTTTTTCTACAAGTTTGCCGGAGCCGAGATCGAGGATCCGCGCCCGCGTGACCGCTATATCGCCGAGGCACGGCGGATTCTGGCGGTGCTTGACGGGCAGCTGGCGACACGGGACTGGATCGCGGGTGAATACTCGATCGCGGATATCGCCATCGCCCCCTGGCTGCGGGGGCTCGACTATTACGGCGCGCGCGAGGTTCTGGGCTGGGACGGTTTCCCGAATGTCGTGGCCTATCTCGACCGGTTCCTGGCGCGGCCTGCGGTGCAGCGCGGGTTGACGATCCCGGCGCGCGAGGGGTGATCCCAATCAGACCCGGCGCGACAGGGGTAGAAAGACAAATACGCCCAGTATCGCCAGCACGATGACAAAGGCGGCAAATTCGAAAGCGGCGGACACAGTTCCGGCGCTTTCGGCCCATTTGCCGCCCAGACCGGGCAGGATCGCGAAACAGGCGTAATAGACGGTGTAGAACAGGCCCATGCCGATGGCCCGTTGCTCGGGTTTCAGAACGCGGGCGGGCAGGCTGATCAATCCCGCGACCGGTATGCCCGACAAGAGACCGATCAAGGCCATGGTGATCAGCATCGGCGGGACGCGGGGAAACAGGAACAGGGCGAGACCAAAGAGGCTGAGGCCGGTCAACAACACCATCGCGGGCCGCCCGGTGCGATCTGTCAGCCAGCCGCCAAATGTACCGGTCACGACAACGGTCCAGGACACGATGCTGATCGACAGGCCCGCCAGTTCCAGCGACATCCCCCTGTCGACAAGCGATGTGGAACCAAAAGACAGCAAGGCGGCGAGGCTGGCGTTGAACGCGCCCCAAGAGAACCCGGCAACAAGCACCGCGCCAAGAATAGCACCCTGCGGCACGGCCCGGGCAGGCGTGCCTGTGGTGACGGGCTCTGTGTCGGGGCGGCGATAGAACAGGAAAAAGGCGGCCAGGGCCGTCGCGATCAGGCCGGTTTCGACCGCGAACGGCAGGGCAACGCCACCCTGGGCCGCCAGCCAGGGCTGTACCACAAGCGACAGGCCGATACCGGCAGGCCAGGAGTTGATGAAGATCACCATGGCGGTTGCGATCTGGCGATTGGCGAACCAGTCGAGCACCAGCTTGCTCATCAGGACGTTCATCAGGATGCCGCCGATACCGGCCATCAGCCGGGCGGCGCTGAACACGCTCAACGGCGGTTGCAGCGCCATGATCAACGACCCCGCCGTCATCAGCGCCAGTCCGAAGAGGATCACCCTTTCATCGCCGAACCGGCGGGCGATGCTGCCACCCGGCAAGGCCACCACCACGCCCGGCAGGAAATAGAGCCCCACGATCCAGCCGAGCCCGGCGATATCCAGCGTGTAGGAGTCAGACAACAACGGACCGATGCCACCGATGGTCGCGAACTGAAAGGCCATGGTGCAGCGCACCAGAAACAGCAGGATAAGAATACGCCAGTGCAACGCCATCGTTCCCCCTCCGACAGCAAATGCAACCAGCTTTAGTATAATCCGTTGTCCGTCAACGAAAATCGCGTGAGGGTCAGGCGGGCAAGGTCCCGGTCAGCACATAACGCAAGACGGCGACCACCTGCGCGGGCGTCTCGGTGACGGCGAGCGCAGCAGCGTGCACCTCTTTCAGCGCGTGCTGGTGTTCGGGCGGGCTGAGCACGATGATCGACTTGCCCAGCGCGGCGGCATAGCCCGCGTCAAAGGCTGCGTTCCACTGCTTGTACTTGTCGCCAAAGCGGACCACGACCACATCCGCCTCGGATATGCCCTTGCGGGTGCGGATGGCGTTGACCATGGCGCCCTTGTGATCGTGCCAGTACTTATTGGGTTCGGCACCAAGGATCGCCACACCGCAATCGTCGCTTGCGGCATGGTCGGTGACCGGGCTGGCAAAGCTGACATCCAGCCCCTTGGCACCCGCCACGATCTGTTCGCGCCAGTCGGTGTGAATCTCGCCCGAGAGGTAGATTTTGAGGGTCATCAGGGCCTCCTTTCCGCTGGCCCCGACCCTAGGGTCAGGGGCTGGCGGGGGCAACCCCGGCCGGTCAGCGGCGGCGGGCGACAAGGAAGCGGCGCGGGTCCTTGGCCGGAAAACGGTCCTGTTCGATCAGGTCGAACCCGGCGCGGATCACGGCCCGGTCCAACTGTTCCTCCGTCAGAAAGCGCACGGGTGGCGCCTTGCCCAAGAGTTGCATCACCGGCAGGGCCAGACGGATCGCGTAGAGCTTGAAACTGTTTCGACCGGTTCCGACACAGAAGGTTTTCGAGATGAAGAGCCCGCCGGGTTTAAGCCGGTCACGGATCGCGGCAAGGCTTGCATCCAGATCGTCGACCAGATGCAGCAGGTTGAAGGCGAGCACCGCATGGAACGGCCCCTCGGGCGGGTTTTCCGCCGCCGCCTCGACAAGGTACATGTTGGTCACGCCCTGTTCCGCCGCCTTGCGCCGCCCGACCGCCAGCATGGCCGGGGCGCTGTCACTGGCAACGATCTCGGCCACGTTCGGGGCCAGCCGCAAGGCAGTGGTGCCGGTGCCGCAGCCCAGTTCCAGAACCCGGTCGCCCGGGTTCAGGTGGGCCGCGGTGCGTTCGATCGTATAGTCATAAGATGCCATGTCCGCGATCGGGGTGCGGGCGTATTTCTCGGCGATCCGGTTCCAGAATGTGACGCTGTCAACCATGGGTGTCTCCTTTTGCCGGCAGAATAGATATGCGCAGAGCCATTAGAAATTGCCGAAATTCGCAGTTTGCTTATACAGGGATGCATGAGCGATCTGACCAAGCTGGACTGGAACCATATCTGCGCCTTTCTGAAAACCGCCGAGGCGGGGTCTCTGTCGGCTGCGGCGCGGCGGCTGGACCTGACACAGCCGACCCTCAGCCGCCAGGTGGCCGCGCTTGAGCAGGATCTGGGCGTTCTGCTGTTCGAACGGATCGGGCGGACACTGGTGCTGACCGAGGCGGGGGCCGACCTGCTGGAACATACGCGCGCCATGGGGGCGGCGGCGGACCGGGTGGCGCTGGCAGCCTCGGGCCAGGCGCAATCCATCGAGGGGCGCGTGCGGATCACCGCCAGCGACGTGATGTCGGCCTATGTGCTGCCCGAGGCGCTGCGCCGCATTCGCGCACAGGCGCCCCGGCTGGAGATCGAGGTCATCGCCGCCAACGATATCCGCGACCTGATGCGGCGCGAGGCCGATATTGCCATCCGCCATGTGCGCCCCGAGCAGCCCGACCTGATCGCCCGGCTGGTGCGCGAGGCAACGGCGCATTTCTATGCCGCCACCCGCTATCTCGACCGGCGCGGGCGGCCAGTGACCAAGGCTGATCTGGCGACGCATGATTTCATCGCCTTTGGCGATGTAACCGAGATGCTCGGCCATTTGACGCCGATTGGCCTGCCGCTGACGCGCGCGAACTTCCGCCTTGGCTCGCAAAGCGGGGTGGTGGCCTGGGATTACGTGCGGCAGGGTTTCGGCATCGCACCGATGGGCGATGATGTGGCCGCGTTGACCGAAGACGTGGAGCGGGTGTTACCAGAGATGGACCCGCTGGTATTCCCGGTCTGGCTGACCGCGCATCGCGAGGTACACACCAGCCGGCGCATCCGGCTGGTGTTCGATATATTGGCGGAATACCTGTCCGAGTCCGGCAAGGGTTAGAGCAAAAGCTCCAGGGTCACTTTAGACTGCGAGGTCGAACTGACCTGCCACCCCAAGTGCCGGTACATCGCCAGGTTGCCCGACATGGCCGGATGGGTGGCCAAGCACAAGCGATTGCAGCCCGCCCGTCGTGCCGTTTCGATGGCAAACCGGATCAGCGTCCCGCCAAGCCCGGTTCCACGCATGGCGGGGTCAACGCCGACATTGATCAGATGCGCTGACGGCGTCGCTGCTGAAAGGTTCAGAAAACCGGTCAGACCACCCTGCCCGCGCGTGACCCAGATCCGCCCCGCGGCGATTTCCGCATCCAGACCGGATGTCATGTCCGGCAATACCAATCCCTGTTGCGCATAGCGCCTGTAGGCGGCCTCGATCAAAAAGATCAGAGCCGCCTCGTCATCCGGAGCAGCTCTGGTCGGGGTTGGCAGTCCGGTCACGGTCAGCCGCGCAGGGTGCCGCCGGTGGCCTTGGCGACCTTTTCGACGATCTTGGCGCTTACGGCCTCGATATCCTTTTCCTTGAGCGTGGTCTCGGTCGGTTGCAGGCGCACGGTGATGGCGAGCGACTTCTTGCCCTCGCCCAGCGAACCGCCGATGAACTCGTCAAAGACGCGCACATCCTCGATCAGCGCCTTGTCGGCCCCGGCGGCGGCATTGACCAGTGTCAGCGCCTCGACGCCTGCGTCGACCACAAAGGCGAAATCGCGTTCCACCGCTTGCAGGTCGCGCAGCGCCAGCGCCTCGCGCGTGGTGCCCGATTTACGCGGCAGCGGCACCTCTTCGGGCCAGAGTACAAAGGCCACCGCCGGTCCCTTGACATCCATCGCCTGGAGCACGCGGGGGTGCAGCTCGCCAAAGATACCCAGCACCTTTTTCGGGCCCAGGCAGATGCGGCCATGACGGCCCGGATGCCACCAGCCATTGGCCCCGCGCAGGATCTGCACCTTGGCGGGCGCGCCCATCGCGGCCAGCACCGCTTCGGCATCGGCCTTGGCGTCATAGAGGTCGACGGCGCGCGCGGCGCCATGCACGTCCTTGGGTCCGGTACGGCCAACCAAGAGGCCCGCGATCTGCGCCCGCTGCTCACCCGGCTCGCCGCCATGGAACACCGGTCCTGCCTCGAACAGGGCCAGATCGGCGAAACCGCGCGCCTGGTTGCGGGCGGCGGCAGCCAACAGGCCCGGCAACAGGTCGGGGCGCATATGGCTCATTTCCGACGAGATCGGGTTTTCCAGCATGGTGGCGTCGGTGCCGCCGCCGAACAGGGCCGCGGCGGCCTGGTCGATGAAGGTGTAGCTGACGCATTCGTTGTACCCCAGCGAGGCCGCCGTGCGACGCGCCATCGACAGGCGGCGTTGTTGCGGGGTCATCACCGGTTTCGGCACGCCAGAGGTCAGACGCGGCAGAGGCTTGCCCACCAGCTTGGTCAGCGACGCGATACGGGCCACTTCCTCGACCAGATCGGCCTCGCCCTGCACATCGGGGCGCCAGCTGGGCACATGCGCCATGTTGCCTTCGAGCCGGAAGCCGAGGCGCGTCAGCGTCTGGCGCTGCTCGCTTTCGGGGATGTCCATGCCGACCAGCGACCGCACCCGCTCGGCGTCCAGCTTATAGGCGCGGGAATGATCGGGCTCTGCACCCGCGATCACCACATTGGATGCCTCGCCGCCGCAGATGTCGAGGATCATCTGGGTCGCGTGCTCCAGCCCTTCGAGCGTATAGGCCGGATCGACGCCGCGCTCAAAACGATAGCGCGCGTCCGAGTTGATTTTCAGCGCCCGGCCCGCCAGCGCGATCTGCACATTGTCCCAATAGGCGCTTTCGAGGAAGACGTTCACCGTCTCCTCGGTGCAGCCGGTGGCCTCGCCGCCCATGATACCGGCGATGCTCTCGGGCCCTTCGTCGTCCGAGATCACCATCATGCCGGGCTGGAAGGTGTATTCCTTCTCGTCCAGCGCCTTGAGCGTCTCGCCCCCCGCCGCGCGGTGGATGCGAAGGTTGCCCTTGACCTTGTCGGCGTCAAAGACGTGCAGCGGGCGGTTGTGGTCATAGGTCATATAGTTGGTGATATCGACCAGCGCCGAGATCGGGCGCAGGCCGATGGCGCGCAGCTGGTCCTGCAACCATTGCGGGCTGGGGCCGTTGCGAACGTCGCGGATCAGGCGGCCGGTGAACAGCGGGCAGCCGTCGCGTGTATCCTCGTCGATGGTGACCTTGATCGGGCAGTCGAAATCGCCCGGCACCGGCGCATAGGCGCGGGTTTTCAGCGTGCCAAGGCCGCGCGCGGCCAGGTCACGGGCGATGCCCGCCACGCCCAGCGCATCGGGGCGGTTGGGGGTGATCGCGATCTCGATCACCGGATCGACCTTGGCCGGGTCGTTTTCGGCCAGCCAGTCGATGAACAGCTCGCCCACCTCGCCCGAGGGCAGCTCGATGATGCCGTCATGTTCTTCGCTGAGTTCCAGTTCGCGTTCGGAACACATCATGCCGTGGCTTTCGACGCCCCGGATATTGCCGACCGAGAGGGTCACGTCGATGCCGGGCACATAGTCGCCCGGTTTCGCCAGCACCACGGTGATGCCTTCACGCGCGTTGGGGGCGCCACAGACGATCTGCTTCTCGCCCTCGTTGGTTTCCACCACGCAGACGCGCAGGCGATCAGCATCGGGGTGCTGGCTGGCCGATTTGACATGAGCCAGGGTGAAGCCCGCCAGCCGCGCGGCGGGGTTTTCGATGCCTTCGACCTCGAGCCCCAGATCGGTCAGCGCCTCGGCAATCTCGTCCACGCTGGCGGTGGTGTCGAGGTGGTCTTTCAGCCAGGAGAGGGTGAATTTCATAGTTCCAGTCCAGTCCTTGATACGAGGTCAGCCCGCCGCCGTTCCGGTACGCTGCTGCCAAGGTTCGTTTTGGGTCACAAGGGGCTTTAGCGGATTAGAGCAGGCGGGAAAAGAGTGCTTGGCGTCTTGTGGAGTGCCGCGCAAGCGCCAGACCGCGGGATGGCGATCCTTGGGTCGTGCGGGGCAGTTTATGCCAGCCAAGTCCGTATGACCGTCGAAGGGCGCGCTGGCGGCCCCATATCGCCAGCCCGTGCGGGCGGTCTGGCGATTGCGCGGCGGCCTGCGGCCTTGATTCCGCGCTGAATTTAGGCTCATCGTCCGCTCAAATGTCGATCCCGGTGTGTTGCGAAATCTTCTTCTTTGCAAATCCAACAGCAAGGCTCTTGAATATTTCCAGTGTTGCACTTCCTCCAGTTTCAGACACGGCCTTCTTGGTTTGCTCCCAAACACCTTTATCGCGAATAGCGCCTAAGTAGTCGTGCCCCTCCCAAGAGAGATGCACCTTCTTCTTTGCGGAACTACGAACTGCACCTACTTCATTAAGAAGATTTGCACCCAGCAGTAAGTCGATGTGATGACGCTTTTCAACGGAAAGGTTGTTGTATTCGTAGACCATAGACCTGCCATCGCTTTTTGCTTCAACTTCAAGAAGAATTTCGCGGATCAGGTCTAAGTCACGCTTCACCGACTAAGCCCCCCATGCAGGTTCGGCATGTCCAGCGCGGCAAAGCCGTAGTGACGGAGCCAGCGCAGGTCAGAATCGAAGAAGGCGCGCAGGTCGGGGATGCCGTATTTCAGCATCGCTAGACGGTCGATGCCGATGCCGAATGCAAAACCCTGATACACATCCGGGTCGATGCCACCGGCAGCGATTACCTTGGGGTGCACCATGCCGGAACCGAGGATCTCCAGCCAATCATCGCCTTCGCCGATCTTCAACTGACCGCCTTCCCAGGAACAGCGGATGTCGACCTCGGCCGAGGGTTCAGTGAAGGGAAAATGCGAGGCGCGGAAGCGCAGCTCGACATCGTCCACCTCGAAGAACGCCTTGACGAACTCCTCGAGCGTCCATTTCAGGTTCGCCATCGAGATGCCCTTGTCGATGGCCAGCCCCTCGACCTGGTGGAACATCGGGGTGTGGGTCTGGTCATAGTCGGCGCGGTACACACCGCCCGGGCAGATGACGCGGATGGGCGCGCCCTGCAACTCCATCGAGCGGATCTGCACCGGCGAGGTATGGGTGCGCAGCACATGCGGCGGGCGGTTGTCGCCCTCGGCGCGCGCCATATAGAACGTGTCCATCTCGGCCCGCGCCGGGTGGTGGCCGGGGATGTTGAGCGCGTCGAAATTGTACCAGTCGGTCTCGATCCGGGGTCCTTCGGCGACGGCGAAACCCATCTCGGCAAAGATCGCGGTCAGTTCCTCGCTGGCCTGGCTGATCGGGTGTAACGTGCCCTGACGGCGCGGCCGGGTGGGCAGCGTCACGTCGAGCCATTCGCTGCGCAAACGCTCGTCGAGCGCGGCATCGGCCAGCGCCGCCTTCTTGGCGGCCAGCGCCGAGTTGATCTCGTCTTTGAGCGCGTTCAGCGCCGGACCGGCGGTCTGGCGTTCCTCGGGTGTCATCTTGCCCAGTTCGCGCATCATCAGGGCGATCTCACCCTTTTTGCCCACGGCGGCGACACGGATCGCCTCGATCGCGGCCTCGTCGGCGGCCTCTGCGATCTGGCCCAGATATTTGGCTTTAAGATCGTCCATGACGGTCCCCTGAAATTGGTCCAGAACCTGCTATCGGCCAATGGGCGCGATTGCAAGACGGGCCGGGTGGTTTGACCCGGCTGTTACCGGGATAACGCGGCCAGTCAGGTGATGCGCCGCATCATCGCCGCCATGGTATAGGCATTTGCATAGCCCAGGTCGCGGGCGACGCGGGCGGCGGGCCTGCCCTGGGCCAGACCGCGCAACGCCGCCTGACAGCGCAACCGCTGTGCCCATTTGCCGAAACTCACGCCGGTTTCCATCTGGAAATGGCGGCTGAAGGTGCGGCGGCTCATCCCCGCCTCGGCCGCCCAGTCATCCAGGCTGCGCGGGCTGGCGGGCGTGGTGATCATCGCGTCGCAAACCCGGCGCAGGCGCGGGTCCGTGGGGTAAGGCAGCGCCAGGGGCGAGACCGGGGCGGCCAGCAGCTCGATCAGGATCAGCTGGCTCAGATGCAGTGCGCGGGGCGGCATCGGCCAGGGATTGCCCATCCCGCAAAGCGCGGCGATCAGCTGCGCCAGCAGCGGCGAGACCGTGACGAGGCGGCATTGGGCCAGCGCCTCTGCCCCCGGCAGATCCGCACGGACATAGAGCGATTGCAGACGTACCGCGCCAATCATGCGGGTCTCGTGCGGCTGTTCTGCCGGAACGATCAGCCCATAGCCAGGCGGGATGGCATAGGAGTTCGCCTCGGTCTCGGCCATCATCAGGCCCGAGATCGCGTAAAGCAACTGATGCCGGGGGTGCCGGTGCCAGGTCGAGACGTAGCCGACAGGATAGTCGCGCGCATAACCGACCACCTCGTGCGGCAGGGATTGCATGCGATCCGCCGAGGAGTCCCGAAGTTGGATCTGGTTGTCAGCTTGGCCCATTTGCAAAGATTTTGACCTCATTCCTTGAAAAGGACAAGATATCATAGAGGCAGACACAACAGGAGATGCCGATGCGCCCCATTACCGAAATGGCCGAGCTTGAAGGCCTTTATGACGCGGCGGTGCCCGCCTCGCTGACAAAGGTTCGCACCCGGCTAAGCCCGCTTTATCGCCAATGGATCGAGACAGCCCGGTTCTGCGTGGTGTCCACGGTCGGCCCCGAAGGCACCGATGCCAGCCCGCGCGGCGATGACGGTCCGGTGGTGCGCATTGTCGATGACACCACCCTGTGGCTGCCCGACTGGCGCGGCAACAACCGGATCGATTCCCTTCGCAACATCCTGCGCGACAACCGGGTCAGTCTGATGTTCATGGTGCCTGGCTGCCAGAACGTGGTGCGGGTGAACGGCACCGCTTTTCTGACCGCCGACACCCAGGCCCGCGCCAGTTTCGAGCGCAAGGGGCGCCAGCCTGCAACGGTCATCGTGGTCACGGTGGGAGAGCTTTACTTCCAATGCGCAAAGGCACTGATGCGCTCGGGCCTATGGACGAGCGGCGACGAGAGCGGGCTTGTGCCGACGGCGGGCCAGTTCCTGCGCGAACAGGACGCCGGTTTCGCCGCCGAGGAGTATGACGCGGGCTATGCCGAATATGCCAAGCCGCGGATGTGGTGAGAGGCGCGCGGCCAGCGGGGCAACACGGGTTACGACATCCGCGAGCCTGATGTCGACGTCATACTGTGCCGCGCCGATGAGGCTTTGCTTCAATCTCGCCGTGAGATAGTCAGAGGTGATGGAAGCGGCTGCCGCACTCAACAATTGGATGATGACGACCGGGCGCCGCTCGGGTGATCCGGTCGGAATTGTCTCGCATTTCTGCGCGACGCTGGTCGCTGCCGGTGTCCCGCTCTGGCGCGTGAACATAGGCCAACGCTTTGCCAATCCCTTGCTGATCGCCTGGGGCGTGGTTTGGACGCCGGACGGGACCGAGGTCTATGATGTGACACATGCGCGGATGCTGACCGACGGGTATATCGGCAGCGCGTTTGAATACATTCTGGAAAACCAGCGCCCCCTGCACAAAAGCCTGCGCGACCTGGACCCGGCGCGCGACCATGTCTCGTACCTGGAGTTCGCAGCCGAGGGCGGGACGGACTACTATGCAACCTTGCTCGACTATGGAGACGGTTCGCAGCACGGCTGCACCTTTGCGACGCGGGTCGAGGATGGGTTTTCACCCGAGCATCTGGCCCTGATCGAGGCGGTAAAGCCGGGACTGTCCTCGGCGCTGGAGCCGATCACCATGCGCAAGTCCACCCAGAGCCTGTTGCGCACATATCTGGGCGATGGCCCCTCCAAGGCGGTCTGGAACGGCGCCATCAAGCGCAGTGAACGCAGCACGCTTGAGGCCGTCATCATGTTTTCCGATCTACGGGGGTTCACGGCCTTTTCCGATACGCAAAGCGAGCAGGACGTATTCGACGCGCTAGACGGCTATTTCGAAGTGGTCGTGCAATCCGTTGAGGAAAACGGCGGTGATGTGCTCAAGTTCATGGGTGATGGTGTTCTGTCGGTCTTCCCGATCTCTGGTTCTGCGGAAACGGCCGAGCGATGCCGCCAATCCGCTCTGGCAGCGCAGGCTGTGCTTGCCGGGCTCGCCGTGTTGAACGGGCGGCGCGGCGCCGAGGGCAAGCGGGCGCTGGAAGTCGGCATCGGTCTGAATGCCGGTCAGGTCAGTTATGGCAATATCGGCAGCCAGGGCAGGCTGGATTTCACTGTGCTTGGCGGAGCGGTCAATGTCGCCAGCCGGGTCGAGGGATTGACCAAGACCGTCGGCGCCCCGGTTCTGGCCACGTCGTCGGTGGCGCGGCATGCAAGCGACCTGTTCGTTTCGCGGGGTCGGCATGCGGTACGCGGACTGAAGGATCCGGTTGAGATCTTCGGTCTTGTCGAAACCGCCTCTTGAGGCATGGCTACGCTTTCGCGGCTTGAAGGCCGGAACCGGCGGCCGCCGAGATGAGCCACCCTTCTCCGAAAACGAAAAGACCGCCCCGAGGGGCGGCCTTTCCTTCACTGTCTCTCGTCTGATGCGAGGTATCAGGCGGCCAGCGCGGCCTGGGCCTGGGCGACGATGGCGCCGAAGGCTTCGGGCTCGTGCACGGCCAGGTCGGCCAGGACCTTGCGGTCCACTTCAATGCCGGCCAGGTTCAGGCCGTTGATGAAGCGCGAATAGGTCAGCGCCTCGTCATGGCTGCGCACGGCGGCGTTGATCCGCTGGATCCACAGCGCGCGGAAGTTCCGCTTGCGCGCCTTGCGGTCACGGGTTGCATACTGGTTGGCCTTGTCGACGGCCTGGGTCGCCACCTTGAACGAGCTCTTGCGGCGGCCATAGTAACCTTTGGCAGCCTTGAGAACTTTCTTGTGACGGGCGTGGGTTACGGTTCCACCTTTAACGCGGGACATCTCTCAAATCTCCTCTTAGCGATCGTAGGGCATGTAGCCCTTGACGATCTTGGCGTCGGGGGCGGACAGGGTGGTGGTGCCACGGGCGTCGCGGATGAACTTGGTCGTGCGCTTGATCATGCCGTGGCGTTTGCCGGCCTGACCTGCCATGACTTTACCCGTTGCGGTCACCTTGAAGCGCTTCTTGGCGCTCGACTTGGTCTTCATCTTGGGCATTTCCGTCTCCTTTTTGGGTTCGGTTTGCGCGCGACTCGGCATGCCACACCGGCCGGTCGCGCGAATAGAGGCGCCGTTTACGCAGAAAGCGGGGGCGAGGCAAGCCCTTTTTGGCCGCAGGCCCTCAGTCGCGCGGCGGGTTGCGGGTGATCCGGGCGCCCAGCGCGTTCAGCCGCTCGTCGATCCGCTCGTATCCGCGTTCGATCTGCTGGGCGTTGTTGATGATCGAGGTGCCCTCGGCCCCCATGGCGGCGATCAGCATGGCCATGCCAGCCCGGATATCGGGGCTCTCCATCCGGGCAGCGCGCAGCTTTGCCGGGCCCGAGACCACAGCCCGATGCGGGTCGCACAGCACGATGCGGGCGCCCATGGCGATCAGCTTGTCGACGAAGAACATCCGCGATTCGAACATCTTCTCGAACATCAGGACCATGCCGTCACACTGGGTGGCGGTGACGATGGCGATAGACATGGTGTCGGCCGGAAAGGCGGGCCAGGGCTGGTCCTCGATCTTGGGCACGTGGCCGCCGAAATCGGGAACGATGCGCATCTCCTGGTTCGCCGGGATCAAGAGGTCGCCCCCCTCGGTGATGCAGCGGATGCCCAGGCGTTCGAACCCCATCAGGGTCGAGCGGAGATGCTCTACCCCCGCGCCCGCGATGCGCAGATCAGAGCGGGTGACGGCAGCGAGACCGATGAGTGAGCCTACCTCGATATGGTCCGGCCCGATCCGGTGTTCGACAGCGCCAAGGCTGTGACCGCCGTGAATGGTCATGCAGTTGGTGCCGATGCCTTCGATCTCGGCCCCCATGGCTATCAGGAAATGGGCCAGATCCTGCACATGCGGTTCGGATGCGCAGTTGCGCAGCACGGTGGTGCCGCGCGCAGCCACTGCGGCACAGAGCGCGTTTTCGGTACCCGTGACCGAGGGTTCATCGAGGAAGACATCAGCACCCACCAGATTGCGCGCGGTCAGCACATAGGCGTCGTTCAGTTCGATCTCGGCACCAAGCTGGCGCAGCGCCAGGAAGTGCGTGTCGATGCGGCGGCGTCCAATCACGTCGCCGCCCGGCGGCGGCAGGGTGATCTGACCGCAGCGTGCCAACATCGGGCCAGCCAGCAGGATTGAGGCGCGGATGCGCGAGCACAGATCGGGATCGAGTGCGGCCGGGCGCAATTCCCTGGCATGGATGCGCAGGGCATTACGGTCGGTCCACTCGGCCTCGGCCCCGACCGAGCGGATCAGGGTGACCAGCGCCTCGACATCGCGGATGCGGGGCACGTTGGTAAGGATCACCGGATGTTCGGTCAGCAGGGCTGCGGCGACGATGGGCAGCGCCGCGTTCTTGTTGCCCGACGGCGAGATCGTTCCGGACAGGCGCCGCCCGCCTTCGACGATGTATTCGATCCGCTCCTTTGGGTGCGATACAGCCATGCCTGATGCTCCTGCCTTGTTATTTGCCCGCCCTAGCAGGCGCGCCGCCAGGTGAAAAGACGCTCGGTGCTGATTTCAAGGTATCATCCGGGCAACAACGCCAAAGAAAACCTCGGGGATGTCGTCCAGCGCATAGCCACCTGGGCGCAAGCGACTGGCGTAGATCATCATGCCAGCGGAGACCACCATCGAAACCACCCCGAAAACCGGGCGGCGCCCTTCGCTATAGGCCGTTACCGCGGCCGGGATGGAAATGGCCGCAAGCACCAGACCTGCGACAAAGAGCGAGTCTGCGTCCATGATCCCTTCCTCCCTCGGTCAGCCTCAGGTTAACCCGGGTCGGTGTTGTAGATCAAACGCTCGTCACAGGGCGCGACACGCAGGATGTTGGTGGTTCCCGGCACGTTGAAGGGCACCCCCGCCGTCACCACGATCTGATCCTTTTCCGACGCGAACCCGCCTGCCCGCGCCGCG
Organism: Ruegeria marisflavi; assembly: GCF_025673445.1. Lineage (NCBI taxonomy): Bacteria > Pseudomonadati > Pseudomonadota > Alphaproteobacteria > Rhodobacterales > Roseobacteraceae > Ruegeria > Ruegeria marisflavi. The sequence continues at coordinate 22,693 of NZ_JAOVQN010000023.1, read as the reverse complement.
CGCGCGGCATTGACCACGGCGCCCTTGAACCGCTCCAGTTCCGGGGTGATCACGCAATGGCAACCCCAACTGAGGCAGAGCCTGCGGGCCGTGTCCAGAAGCGAAGTCATGGCGATGATCGGCACGCCCGGTCTTTCCCGCGCGGTCAGCAAAGCGGTGTTCCCCGATTGGGTGAAACAGCAGATTGCCTTGATATCGGTCTTTTCCGCGATCTCGCGGGCAGCAGCGACGATCCCGTCGGCGATGGTGCTGCCCTTGGCCGTGCGCGAGGCCGCGATGATCTGGGTATAGGTGGGGTCGGCCTCGACCTCGATGGCGACCTTGTCCATGGTCCGCACCGCCTCGATCGGATAGTGACCTGCGGCGGATTCGGCGCTGAGCATAATGGCGTCTGTACCCTCGTAAATGGCGGTGGCCACGTCCGACACCTCGGCCCGGGTGGGCATCGGGCTTTCGATCATGCTTTCCAGCATCTGGGTGGCCACGATAACCGGCTTTGCGGCGGCGCGGCAGCGGCGCACCAGCCGTTTCTGGATGGGCGGCACCGCCGCGACCGGCAGTTCCACCCCCAGGTCACCGCGCGCCACCATGATCCCGTCCGAGGCATCGAGGATGGCGTCAAACTCCTCGACCGCGGCGGGTTTCTCGATCTTCGACAGGATCGCGGCGCGTCCATCGGCCAGCGTGCGCGCCTCGAACACGTCGCGGGCGCGCTGCACAAAGCTGAGCGCCAGCCAGTCAACGCCGAGTTGGCAGGCAAATTCCAGGTCGTCGCGGTCCTTTTCCGACAGTGCCGCCAGCGGCAGCACGACGTCAGGCACGTTCACGCCCTTGCGGTTCGAAATGGTGCCGCCAGTGATGACGGTGCAATCGGCGAAGTCGGGGCCGCACTCCAGAACCTTGAGGCGGATCTTGCCGTCATTGACCAGCAGGTGTGACCCGGCCTCCAACGCCTGGAAAATCTCGGGATGGGGCAGACAGACACGCGCCGCATCGCCCGACGCCGGATCGAGGTCGAGCCGGAAGGCCGCGCCTTCGGCCAGATCCTCGGACCCATTCTCAAAGGTGCCGACCCGCAGCTTGGGGCCCTGAAGATCGGCCAGGATGGCAATCGGGCTATCGAGGTCCTTTTCCACCCGGCGGATGATCTCGTGCTTGGCGCGAATCTCGTCATGAGTGCCGTGGCTCATGTTCAGGCGGAACACGTCGGCGCCCGCCTCGTGCAGGGCACGGATCATCTCGTAAGTGTCCGACGCCGGTCCCAGCGTTGCCACGATCTTTACTTTTCTCAGGCGACGCATGCCCCACAACTCCTTTGCCTCAAAATTGTTACCGCAAACATACAGCAGGCCCGTTATGGCCCAATTCCCTTTTGCAGGCAACTGCCCTACACCTGCGACAAACTAGATGACAGGCCCATGACTTACACCCCGTTTTTTGTGCACGGCGAAGATCGCCCCTCCCGCTGGCTGATCACCTGCGATCATGCGACCAACCTCGTGCCCCCCGAAATCTGCGGCGGCGACCTGGGGCTGGCGCGCGAGGACATGGAGCGTCACATCGCCTATGACGTGGGTGCCTATGAGGTATCGCGCCATCTGGGCGAGCTGCTGGATGCTCCGGTGATCGCGGCCAATTTCTCGCGTCTGGTGATCGACCCGAACCGGGGCGAGGACGATCCGACCCTGCTGATGAAGCTCTATGACGGCTCGATCATTCCCGGCAACCGCCATGCGGACGCGGCCGAGCGGGAACGGCGGCTGAATATGTGTTACCGGCCCTATCACGATGCCCTTGCGCGGCTGGCCGCGCGGCCGGCCACAGTGATCGTTTCGATGCATTCGTTCACCCGGCAATTGCGCGGGCGCGACCCGCGCCCCTGGCACATCGGCATCCTGCATACTGAAGACGAGCGCCTGTCGCGCCCGCTGGTGGCACAGCTCAGGGCCGAGGATGACCTCTGCGTCGGCGTCAACGAGCCCTATTCCGGCGTCCTGCCGGGCGATGCCATCGACAAGCATTGCACCGCCTTCGGCCGCCCCAATGCCCTGATCGAGATCCGCAACGACCTGATCGGCGAGCATGACGGCCAACGCGCCTGGGCAGACCGGCTGGCGCCGATCCTGGAACGGGCACTGGTCGACAGCGGGCTTTGAACACGGGCGAGGTTGTCGCCGCCCGGTGCGGTTGCTACCTCTGCTGTATCAATCGAGGAGAGTTCCAATGGATCAGCAAACCGAGATCGAGATTCAGGCCGCTGCCTTTCGCCGCCTGCAACAGCACCTGATGCAGGACCGCACCGACGTGCAGAACATCGACCTGATGAACATGGCCGGGTTCTGCCGCAACTGCCTGGCGCGCTGGTACCAGGAGGCGGCCAATGCCAAGGGCATCGAGATGGGCAAGGAAGAGGCGCGCGAGATCTACTACGGCATGACCATGGCCGAGTGGAAGGCCAAGTATCAAACCGAGGCCAGCGCCGAGAAACAGGCAGCATTCGAAGTGGCGTTCAAGGAAAACGTCACCGACAAGGGCTGAACACGACGCCCTGCGCGGCGAGGCTGTCGAACTCTGCCTCGCCAATGCCCAACTCGCCCAGAACCGCCCGGCTATCCTGCCCATGGGCACGCGGTGGGCTGCTCAGTTCCGGCCCGCCGTGGTCATAGAGAAACCCGGCCACGGTAAAGGGCTGCCCGTCCCGCACCTGCACCACGCCACGTGTGGCGAATTGCGGCTCGTCCAGCGCCTGTTTCAGGTCACGGACCCGCGCCGTCGGAACGTGATGCGCGTTCAGCAACTCCTCCCATTCGGCCGCGGTGCGAGTTCTTAGCACCTTCGCTAGCAGTGAGGCGTCGCTGTCCCGCCGCGCTGCAATCTTGTCGCGCGGAGTGGCCTCGATTTCGGCCGCGGCCTCTGGCGCACCGACAGCCTGCATCAGGCCAGCCATCTGGGCATTGGTATAGGCACCGATCATCAGCGTGCCTTTGGCGGTTTCATAAGCCGCGTAACCGGCCAGATTGGGATCGCGGTTGCCAAAGGGACGCGGGGCGGCACCGCTGGACAGCGTGCCAAAGGTGCTGGAGTTCATCAGCATCAGCGCGCAATCGCTCATCGCCACGTCGATCCGCCGCCCCTGCCCGGTCTGCGCCCGGGCAAACAGCGCCGCCGATATCGCCAGCGCGGCCTGCGCACCGGTGCCATAGTCGATCACCGCCGGGCCAATGCGCACCGGCGGGCTGTCGGCCTCGCCATTGGCGGCCATCACACCGGTAAACGCCTGTATCACCACGTCATACGCGGGATGCGCTGCCTTGTCCCCGGTCGCGCCATAGCCTGAGATCGCGCAATAGATCAGATCCGGTTTCAGCACCGACAGACGACCGTACTCCAGACCCAGCGCCACGACCGCATGCGCGGTGTAGTTCTGCACCACCACGTCGGCCGTCTGTACGAGGCGGTCAAAGACTTCCCGCCCGGCGCCGGATTTCAGGTCCAGCGCAAGGGTCCGCTTGCCACCCCCTTGCGCCTGAAACACCAACCCCATGCCAGCGGCGTTCAGCGCCGGATCGGCGCCTTCGGCCCTTGTCATGTCAGGCCGGTCCACCGGCTCGATCTTGATCACTTCGGCCCCGAGCACCGCCAGTTGATAGGTGCAGAACGGGCCAGCGAACACATGGGTCAGATCAAGAACCCGGATACCCTCGAACGGTCGCATCGTGCCTCCACTGGTCTGCAACCAGCCTGTCGGTCCTGCAACGCGCCGGCATGGTCACCGGCGTCATTTCCGCGTCGTTTCCGGACCATATCGGCGCCTGCTGCCGCCGAAGCCTCGACTTCGGATCGGCAAGGCTTCTCGACCAGCGGTCGCTATTGCAACGCTACCGGACCTGCAATGTTCTGCGGATTGTCTGGCAAACCGGCCTGACGAAGGCGATCGACAAGGCATTCCATCCGGTCCTGGTTTTCGTACAGCTCCTGCGAACGGACATATTCGATGGACAGCGACGGGTCGTCGGTCAAGGCTTCGCCGATCAGAATCCGAGCCCGTTCGATATCACCCCGAGCGACCCGGGCTGCGGCCCGGTAACACCGGGTACGTCGGGTCTGAAACGGAAGGTCCAGCGCCGCGCGGTTGACTTCTTCGAACCGGCCCAGTGCGTAAAGCGCCGCGATCCGCTCTTCGACCACCCAGACCGGCAGGTACGGGTCCAGGCCCTCGGCCCGATCCAGCAAACCAAACGCCCGTTCGGGTTCGCCAGCGAAGGTGAAGAAGGCCGCGCAACGACCCACGATATAGGCGTCGTTCGGCGCCAGTTCCAAAGCCTTTTCATGATGGCGGCGGCTGCTCGCATAGTCGCGATGCCTCTTGATCAGAACGATACCCAGAATGCGGTGCAACTCGGGATCCGAAGGATCCAGTTCGAGCGCCCGCAGCAGCAGTTTCTCGGACTGGCCGAGGTCGAAATCGGGCAGGTAAGACCAGGCGCAAACCTCCATCGCCAAGGGGCGGGCAAACCCGGGATCGGCCTGTTGCGCCTTGCGGAACCAACTGATCGCCTGACGGGCATGGCTGTTGTAGATGCCGCTCAGCCGATGCTCTTCGAGGCCGCGCAGATAGAATTCGTAGGCGGACATGTTCTCGGGTCGCTTCTGTCGGGCCGCGCCGATTTCCGCATGATCGATACGGCCCGATACGGTTGCAGCGACCCGTGCGGCGATTTCTTCCATCGCATCCAGCAGTTCATTGAACGGACGCTGGATGCGTTCGCTCCAGATCAGTTCGCCGTTCCGGGTGCCGCTCAACTCGATCGACAGGCGGACCCGATCGCCAAACTTGCGAATGGTGCCCGACAGGACATAGCGCACGCCAAGACGCTGACCAACGACGATCGGGTCGTTGGTGTCAACCGCATGGCTTGCTGTGCGCGAACTGACAAAGAGAGGACGGATCAGGCTGAGTTCGTGAATCAGATCGTCGGTGAGACCATCGGCCAGAAAAGCCTGATCCTCGTCCGCGCCTGTTGTAACCCGAAAGGGCAGCACCGCCACCGAGTTCGGGCGCGGTGCAACGGCGGGTTCATCGCGGGTCGGTGCAATCTGATAGACATGGCGATCCGCACTTTGCGACACACGATAAACCTGTACAGGTTCGGCGATACCTTTCAGGTGGCGCGGTTCCAGCGTGTCGAACTTGCAGGGTGAAACCTTGACCACGTGGGTAAACAGCGTTTCCGAAACGTCTATGGCTCCAGGATCGGCCGTGGCCTGCAATCGTGCGGCCACGTTCACGCCTTCGCCCTTCAGATCGTCTCCATCCGCAACCACGTCGGCGACATGCAGACCAAACCGCATGTCTTCGGCTGTGTGTTCACCACCTCCACCGAGACGGGCACGGGTTTCGATGGCGGCGCGCAATGCGCTGACCGGGCTGCGGAACTCGGCCAGCACGGAATCGCCCGCCGTGTTGAAGACACGACCACCAGCCTGTTCGATACACTCCCGCGCTATGCCAAGCACAGAGGAGATACGCACAAGCGCACCTTCCTCGTCAGCCTGCAAAAACGCAGTCGACCCGACGAAATCGGCGATCAGGATGGCGGCAAGTCGACGTTCCATAGCACGATGATAGGGCTGCGCGCCGCTGATTCAAAGCGCCTTAGATCGCCGTCTTGCGCGCCTCGTCGATGTAGATCTCGCGCAGGCGGCGGGCGATGGGGCCAGGGGTACCATCGCCCAGCGCGACGCCGTCGATCTCGACCACCGGCATGACAAAGGCGCTGGCCGAAGTGGTGAACGCCTCGTCCGCCGCTTTTGCCTCGTCGATGGTGAACAGCCGCTCCTCGACCTCCATCTGTGCCTCTTTGGCCAGGCGCATCACCGCCTTGCGAGTGATGCCATGCAGGATGTTGTTGGACAGCGGCCGGGTCACGATCTTGCCTGCCTTGACGAAATAGGCGTTGTTCGAGGTGCCCTCGGTCACAAAACCGTCTTCGACCAGCCAGGCGTCGTCGCACCCGGCCTTCTTGGCCATCATCTTACCTATCGAGGGGTAAAGCAGCTGCACCGTCTTGATGTCGCGGCGCCCCCAGCGGATATCCTCGATCGAGATGATCTTGGCGCCTTTCTTGGCCGCCGGATTGTCGGCCAGGCCGGGCTTGTTCTGGGTGAACAACACCAGCGTCGGCGGGGTATCGGCCGAAGGGAACACAAAATCCCGGTCGCCATCCGATCCGCGGCTGACCTGGAGATAGACCAGCCCCTCGTCGATGCCGTTCAGTTCAACCAGCTTGCGGTGGATGTCCAGCAGCTCTTCCTTGGTGCAGGGTTCGGCCATGTCCAACTCGTCCAGCGAGCGTTTCAGGCGCACGGCGTGGCCCTCGAAATCGATCAGCTTGCCATCCAGAACGCTGGTCACCTCGTAAACCGCATCCGCCATCAGAAAGCCGCGGTCGAAGATGGAAACCTTGGCCTCGGTCTCGGGCAGGTATTCGCCATTAACGTAAACGGTACGGGTCATATGTGGCTCCTTTAGGACATGCCGCGTCTTGCGGCGATTAGGGGTCTGCGTCAAGTCCGGCCAAGCTGCGGAAAGTTCAGGTCGGTGACATCGACAACAAAAAACGGGAACCAGGCATCGGTTCCGAAGTGATTTCCGGCCTCGACATGGGTCGGGATGCGGATGCCGTGGAAGTTTCGGCCATTGGAAAGAAAGGCCCCGAACGGCTGTTCGCGCCAAACGCCTTCGGGGTTTGCATTGCTCCAGCGCGCAAAGGCGATTTGCACCGGCGCGCCTGCGGCATCCACGGTCAGGTCGATCGCTCGCTCTATCCCCAGATGCTCGATGGTCACGCGGGCCGTATTCTCGTCAAAGCCTGTCCAGGTGACGCCTTGGCGCGGCAGGACCGCGGCCGGTGTCCACATCACCGCCTCGGCGGCGTAGCGGCCAAAGGCCGAGCGACTATGATCGGGCGTGCCGCCATAGCGCGCGACCGGTACCAGCTCGGCCAGCCAGAACCGGGTCCAGCTGCCGGAATCCGAGCCCGACAACCGACGCAGGCCGCGCCCGGCCCGCATGGACCAGACAAAACCATGCGGGCTGGCAAGGGTCTGTCGGGCGGTCATCGGCATGTAGCCGGGGCGCGCCTTGTCCCCCATGCCGAACTGGCCCTGCATCTCTAACTCGGCAACCGTGAAGAGCTCCGCGCCGGGCGCAATAGCCCAGTGAAAAAACCGGCGTGCAGGCTCTGGCAAATCGGCCACGATCTGCGGGTCGAACCGTTCGGGCGCGTCGGGCTGAAAACGGGCAAGGCGCTGTGCCTCGCCCTCGTCCGCGCGCAGATCGCGGCGGCGCCACAGCGCAAGGGCAGCCAGACAGGCAAGACACGCGCCCGCCAGTCCGATGGCCCAGGCCGCCATTGCCCGCGCGCCTCAGCCCCAGAGGGCCGCACTGGGCGGATGCACGCCCGCCGCATCGAATTCAAGCGGAGTCTCGCGATCCTCGGCCAGCAACAGCGGACCGTCAAGATCGGTGACCAGCGCGCCCTGCGCCACCAGCGTCGCGGGCGCCATCGCCAGAGAAGAGCCGACCATGCAGCCCACCATGATGTCATAGCCCTCGGCCAAGGCGGCGCGGCGCAGTTCCAGCGCCTCGGTCAGCCCGCCGGTCTTGTCGAGCTTGATGTTGACCACGTCATACTTGCCCTTGAGCTTGGGCAGGCTGGCCCGGTCGTGACAGCTCTCGTCGGCACAGACGGGTACCGGGCGATTCATGCCGATTAGCGCCTCGTCCTGCCCGGCCGGCAGCGGTTGTTCGACCAGCGCCACGCCCAGCCGCACCAGATGCGGCGCCAGGTCGGCATAGACCTCGGCCGACCAGCCTTCGTTGGCGTCGATGATGATCTTGGCACCCGGCGCGCCCGCCCGCACCGCTTCCAGTCGCGGCATGTCGTCGGGGGTGCCCAGCTTGATCTTCAGCAAGGGACGGTGCGCGTTCTTCTGCGCCTGCGCCCGCATCGCCTCGGGCGTGTCGAGCGACAGGGTATAGGCAGTGATCTCGGGCCCCGGAACCGGCAGGCCCGCCATCTCCCACGCCCGCTTGCCCGCGCGCTTGCTCTCCAGATCCCAAAGCGCGCAGTCAACCGCGTTGCGTGCGGCCCCTGCGGGCAACAGATCCATCAGCGCGGCGCGAGTGATATCTGAGGGCAGCCCCGCGATCTGCGCTTCGACCGATTCCAGTGTTTCGTCATAACGGGCATAAGGAACGCATTCGCCCCAGCCCTGATGGGCGCCGTCGGACACCTGCACTGTCAAAACCTTGGCCTCGGTCCGCGACCCGCGCGAGATGGTGAACACCTGCGCCAGCCGGAATACGTCGCGCGTCACCTCGATCTGCATACCGCCCGTTCCTTTTTCACTTTGCCTCAAATACTCCCACCGGAGGCACCTGTCGTCGGCCTCCGGCGGGTCGTTCAGATCACACTGCGGCCAGCGCGTCCACCAGCTTGCCCGCGCCAAAGCGGAACGGATCGGTCGCGGGCAGACCCATGTCGGCTTCGACCTTGGCAAGATAGGCGCGTGCCTCTTCCTCGCCCATGTGCTGGGTGTTGACCGATACGCCGATCACCTGGCAGTCCGGGTTGCCGACCTTGGCCAGCGCCAGCGCGGTATCGCGCACCGCCTCCAGCGACGGCAGCTGATAGCCGGGCAGGCCGCGCATATGGGCGCGGGTCGGCTCATGGCACAGCACCAGCGCGTCGGGCTGGCCCCCATGCACCAGCGCCAGCGTCACGCCGGAGTAAGAGACGTGGAACAGGCTGCCCTGCCCTTCGATCAGGTCCCAGTGATCCTCGTCATTGTCCGGTGTCAGCCACTCGATGGACCCGGCCATGAAATCGGCGATCACCGCGTCCAAGGGCACGCCGTCGCCGGTGATCAGGATGCCGGTCTGACCGGTCGCGCGGAAGGTCGACTTCATGCCGCGTTCGCGCATCTCGGCATCCATCGCCAGCGCGGTGTACATCTTGCCCACCGAACAGTCGGTGCCCACGGCCAGGCAACGCTTGCCCTTGCGCTTGACGCCATTGGCGATCGGGTACTTGACCGAGGGGATGCGCACATCGTGCAGCTTGCGGCCACAGGCCTCGGCGACGGCAACCAGGTCGGGTTCGTCGCGCAGCAGGTTGTGCAGGCCCGAGGCCAGGTCGAACCCCTCTTCCAACGCCATGACCAGCACCTTTTTCCAGTCCTGGCTGATCACCCCGCCGCGGTTGGCAACGCCGATCACCAGCGTCTTCGCGCCAGCCTCGCGGGCCTCGACCAGGTCCATGTCGGTCAATCCCAGGTCGGCTTTGCAGCCTTCCATCCGGAATTGACCCACGGCGTTCTCGGGCCTCCAGTCCTTGATGCCCTGCGCCACCTTGGCGGCCAGTTGGTCGGGGGCATCGCCCAGAAACAGCAGATACGGGGTTTCAATCATTGCGGTGCACTCCTTTGATTCCGAGGTAGACTAATGGCCCCGGGCAACGAGCATCTTGCGTTCTCATCCGCCAGCCTTGGGCCGATTGGACGATTCTTGCGTGAAATGGCGAGAGTTCGCAAAATTCTTCGAAGTTTTCAAACTGATTAAACATTCATCAGCAATTCTCTCTGCAAGAGCGAAGATTTCGCGCACGCAATGCTGCGACTGCACAAAGGCGCTTGCGCAGGGGTGCGCAATTTAATACCTCATGGGGCAAAGAAATCGTAATTTCATTACCCCCGGAAAGGTCCAGCCATGAGTTTCCGCATCCAGCCCGCCGCGCCCGCGCGCCCCAATCGCTGCCAGTTGTTCGGGCCCGGCTCGAACACCAAGCTGTTTGCCAAGATGGCGGCCTCGGCGGCGGATGTGATCAACCTTGATCTCGAGGACTCGGTCGCACCCAGTGACAAGGAGTTTGCCCGCGCCAACGTGATCGAGGCGCTGAACACCGTGGATTGGGGCAACAAGCACATGTCGGTGCGGATCAACGGACTGGACACGCCCTATTGGTACCGCGACGTGGTCGACGTGCTGGAGCAGGCCGGCGACCGGCTGGACCAGATCATGATCCCCAAGGTGGGTTGCGCCGCCGATGTCTATGCCGTCGATGCGCTGGTCACAGCGATCGAGCGTGCAATGGGCCGGACCAAGCCGATCAGCCTGGAGGTGATCATCGAATCCGCCGCCGGTATCGCCCATGTCGAAGAAATCGCCGCTGCCAGCCCGCGTTTGCAGGCGATGAGCCTGGGCGCGGCGGATTTCGCCGCCTCTATGGGCATGCAGACCACCGGCATCGGCGGCACGCAGGAAGATTACTATATGCTGCGCGAGGGCGCGAAATACTGGTCCGACCCGTGGCACTGGGCGCAGGCCGCCATCGTCGCCGCATGCCGCACCCATGGCATCCTGCCGGTGGACGGGCCGTTTGGCGATTTCTCGGACGACGAGGGTTTCATCGCGCAGGCGCGCCGCTCGGCGACGCTGGGCATGGTCGGCAAATGGGCGATCCACCCCAAGCAGATCGCGCTGGCCAACCAGGTCTTTACCCCGTCGGACGCCAAGGTGACCGAGGCACGCGAAATCCTGGCCGCAATGGAAACCGCCAAGGCCAATGGTGAAGGCGCGACCGTCTACAAGGGCCGTCTGGTCGACATCGCCTCGATCAAGCAGGCCGAGGTCATCGTCCGCCAGGCCGAGATGATTGCCGCCAACGGCTGACGCACCGCAAATCCACTTGCAAAGGGCGTCCAAAGGGCGCCCTTTTTGGTTTGCAGAGGACCGCATGACAGACCTAACCCTGTTCCACACCGCCGAGGTGCATTGCCGCACCTTTGACGCACTCGCCGCGCGGATCGCACCCGATACGCGACTTACCCATGTGGTGCGGCCGGACTGGCTGGCGCGGGCGCAGGATGGTATCGGCAAGGATCTCGCCGCCGAGATCACCCACACAATCGGGGCCGCCCCCAGCAGCCTGTGCACCTGCACCACGATCGGCGCTGTCGCGGCAGAGACGGGCGCGATCCGGATCGACTGGCCGATGATGCAGACGGCGGCCCGCTGCGGTGGAGAGGTCTTGCTGGTGTTCTGCTTGGAAAGCACGGAGGTCCCGTCAGGCGAGCTCCTGCGTGAGGCGTTTCGACAGGAGGGCCGATCCCCGCGCTATCGCACATTGGCGCTGCCCGACCTCTGGCCGATCTTCACAGCGGGGGACAGCGACGGGTTTGCGCGCGCCATCGCCGCGCGGATCGAGGCCGAGCTGGCGCTTTGGCCTGACACCGCCTGTGTCGCGCTTGCGCAAGCCTCAATGGCAGGGGCCGCAGGGTTCACCCACGCGTCCATGCCGGTGCTGTCCTCGCCGGAGTTGGCGCTCAGGGCTGCGTTGGGCCTGCCTTTGGCATAGGCGGATGTGTCCGGTCAGTGACCGAACACATTGTTGGGCACCCATTTCATTCCCTTGCCCTTTTGCCCCCAGCGCATCATCAGGCACGAGGTATTGAGCCGGTTGAAATAGGTGATGTCGACCTTGTACCAGCCCGCCTGCGGCACCTCGACCTCGGACACGATGGTGCTGTCGCAAGTCTGACGACCGTCAAACAGGCCAACACGCTGACCGCCGATTCGCGCATCGATCCCGTCGTTGGTGAAAAAGTCGATCTCATAGACACCGGGCCGGTCGAACTTGATATAGCCTCGGATCGCCGCCGCGACGTTTTCGTCGCGATTCGATGTCAGTGTATTCTCGCCCTTGCTGGTGTCGCGATAATCGAGCCCCCGCAGCGCCTTGCCGCGTTGCGCCCCGGACTTCAACACGCTCCGCGCATCCGACAAGTATTTGATATGCTCGCCTTCCTTGGCATAGCCATAGCTCACCGACAGCCCGCCCTTGAGCCCGCCCGGCTGCGGATTGGCCGGTTGCAATTTGAGCGGCGCCGCCGACAGGGCGCTGGCAAGTGTCAGGCCAAGCCCAGCAATCGCGCCGATCCAGATGGATTTCATGTCATGGTCTCCCGGTTGTTCGAATGTCGCGCCGGTCTTGCCCGCCGTTTTCGCGCCACTAAATCGTGATCAGCCTAGGGTTCAATTTTTCGTGCCGCAAGGGGCGCGTGCATCCGGCCTTTCGCCTTGCGGGATCACGCCCGCATGTCCTTGGGCGATCCCATGACCACATAGGTGGTGATCGAGTTTACATGCGGCAGCGTGCCCAGCACGTCGGTATGAAAGGTTTTGTAACCGGGCAGATCGGTGCATTCGACCCGCAGCAGGTATTCGATGGTTCCAGTGATGTTGTGGCATTCCACCACTTCGCGCGCGCGCGCGACCGCGCGTTCAAAGGATTCCTGCGCCGCCTTGGTATGCTCGCTGAGGCCCACACCGATATAGGCGACAAACCCCAGCCCCAAAGCCGTGGGATTGAGCACCGCCCGATACCCGGCGATCACACCAGCGCGCTCCAGATCCTGCACCCGGCGAAGACAGGCCGAGGGTGACAGACCCACCTTCGACGCCAGGTCGAGATTGCTGATCCGGCCATCGCGAGTCAATTCACGCAATATCTTGCGGTTTATTTCGTCAATTCTGACCATTCATTGTTCAATTTGGTAAAATTTTCGCAACAACGCAATTTCATTTTGCGATTTCAGAAAGAGATTTTGCGTATGACCCATGACATCCTGATCGCGCTTGTCCTGTTTGCCTTCGTCTCCTCGATCACACCGGGGCCGAACAACCTTATGCTGATGGCTTCGGGGGCCAACTTCGGGTTCCGCCGCACCATCCCGCATATGCTGGGGATCGGGCTGGGATTTACCTTCATGGTGCTGATGGTCGGGGTTGGGCTGGTGCAGGTCTTTGACGCCTGGCCGCCCAGCTATACTGTGCTCAAGGCGTTCTCGGTGCTCTATCTGCTGTGGCTTGCATGGAAAATCGCCAATGCCGCACCGGCGCGGGCGGGCAACGCCGCCGGACGTCCGATGACTTTTTGGCAGGCCGCGGCTTTCCAGTGGGTCAACCCCAAAGCCTGGGCAATGGCGCTCACCGCGATCGCGGCCTATGCGCCGGGCCAGACCCTGCCGGCCGTGCTGCTGGTTGCCATGATTTTTGGCGCGGTCAACCTGCCCTCGGTCAGCACCTGGACGGTGCTGGGTCAGCAAATGGCGCGCATCCTGACCAACCCGCGCCGATTGACCATGTTCAACCGGTCCATGGCCCTTTTGCTGGTCGGCTCGCTCTATCCCGTACTTTTCCCCGGCTGACCGGAACGGCGCGCGCGCTGCACCTGCCGAGTTGCATCCGGCGCGCCCTGGGGTCATATAGCGTGAAACGCCGCGACGAGAGGGCACCATGACCCAGTACCTGGATTTCGAAAAACCGCTGGCCGAGATCGAAGGCAAGGCCGAGGAGCTGCGCGCCTTGGCCCGGGCAAATGCCGAGATGGACGTGGCCGAAGAGGCCGCCGCGCTGGATGCCAAGGCCACCAAATTGCTTGACGAGCTCTACAAGGACCTCACCCCGTGGCGCAAATGCCAGGTGGCCCGGCATCCTGACCGCCCGCATTGCCGCGATTACATCGAGAAACTGTTCACCGAGTACACACCGCTCGCCGGTGACCGCAATTTCGCCGACGACCTTGCGGTGATGGGCGGTCTGGCCCGGTTCAAGGACCGCCCGGTGATGGTGATCGGCCACGAAAAAGGCTCGGACACCAAGTCGCGCATCGCCCATAACTTTGGCATGGCCCGGCCCGAAGGGTACCGCAAGGCGGTCCGCCTAATGGAAATGGCAAGCCGCTTTGGCCTGCCGGTGGTGACCCTGATCGACACCGCCGGGGCCTATCCCGGCAAGGGCGCCGAGGAACGCGGCCAGTCCGAGGCAATCGCCCGCTCGACCGAAATGTGTCTCAAGATCGGCGTGCCGCTGGTCTCGGTGGTGATCGGCGAGGGCGGCTCGGGCGGGGCCGTGGCCTTTGCCACCGCCAACCGTGTGGCGATGCTCGAACACTCGATCTACTCGGTAATCTCGCCCGAAGGCTGCGCCTCGATCCTGTGGAAGAATGCTGAAAAGATGCGAGAGGCCGCCGTGGCGCTGCGCCTCACCGCACAGGATCTGCTGAAACTGGGCGTGATCGACCGGGTGATCGCGGAACCGCGCGGCGGCGCCCATCGCGACAAGCGCAAGGCCATGGATGCGGTGGGCGACGCCATTACCGCGATGCTCAAGGACCTCGACGGCAAGGACAGCGCCGCGCTGATCAAGGACCGCCGCCAGAAATTCCTGAACCTTGGATCCAAGGGGCTGGCCGCATAAGAAAAGGCGCTACGCGCGCCCTTTCATTTCGCCTGAAATACTCCGGGGGAGTCGCCCATCGGGCGACGGGGGCAGCGCCCCCGCCCCGTTCCGCCTAGCGCAGCATTCGCAGCAGCTCGGCCGAGGGTTCGCCGGTGACCGGCAGCCCCTTGGCGCGCTGATAGTCGGAAATCGCGGCCGTGCTCTTGCCGCCGATGACACCATCCGCGCCGCCGGTGTCGTACCCGGCCGCAGTCAGGCGGGTCTGCAACTCCTTGCGCTCCTCCAGCGTCAGGCCGGTCTCATCCGGCCCGAAAGAGGCCTTGAACGCTCCACCGCCCTTGAGCCGGTCCGACAGGTGGCCTACGCCGATGGCGTAGCTGTCCGAGTTGTTGTAGCGCTTGATCACGTTGAAATTCTTGAACACCGCGATTTTCGGCCCCGGCACCTGCGGTTGCAGCACGGCCAGCGGCGTGCCCGAATTGGCGGCGGCAGAGCCGACCTCGCCGCCCCAGGGCTGGCCGCGCACCCAGCCCGCATTGGCCAGATAGGCGGCGGTCGAGGCCAGCGCGTCGGTCGGGTCCTCGGACCAGATGTCGCGCCGCCCGTCGCCGGTGAAATCCACCGCATAGGCCAGGTACGAGGTCGGGATGAACTGCGTATGGCCCATCGCGCCCGCCCAGCTTCCGGTCATGTTGCGGGGTGACGTATCGCCGTTTTGCAGGATCTTCATCGCCGCGATCAGCTGTTTTTCGAAAAACGCGCCGCGCCGCCCGTCATAGGCCAGCGTCGACAGGGCCGACACGATCGGCACATCGCCGCGCCGGGTGCCATAGCGGCTCTCCAGCCCCCAGATGGCGGTCACAACCGCCTTGTCGACCCCGTAACGTTGCTCGATCCGGTTCAAGAGCGCGCCATGCCGGGCTAGCATCTGTTTGCCGGTGGCGATCCGCTCGTCCGAGGCAGCGATGGCCAGGTAATCCTCCAGCGAGCGTTTGAACTCGGTCTGGTTGCGGTCCCGCTCGATCACCTTGGGGATATAGCCGGCCCCGCGAAACGCGCTGTCGAGGGTTGAGGCGGAAATGCCCTGTGCCGAGGCCCGCCCCTTGAAAGAGGTGACCCAGGCGTTCCAGCCAGCGTTGGGCACGGTGGGCCAGTTTTCCGCCGGTGCGGCGGTAGGCGCGGTCGTGGCCCCGCCACAGGCCGAAAGCGTCAGCGCCCCCAAGCCGAAAGTAAATAAGCGACGATCAATCATGGTGAATCCTGCTCGTTTGTTTTGCGGCAGGATACCGCGATCAGCTGCGCCAGACCAGCAAGCGTTTCTCGATTTTGCCGATGGCCCAGCTGGTCAGCACGCCGAGGCAGGACAGAATGACCACACCGGCAAAAAGCCGCTCAAGATCATAAAGCGCGCCCGCTTGCAGGATATAGGCGCCGATCCCGTGTTCGGCGCCCAGCATCTCGGCTGCGACCAGCAGGATGATGCCGATGGCCAGCGACACCCGCAGCCCGGACAGGATGCCGGGCAGCGCGCCGGGCAGCACGATCTTGCGCACGATAGACCACCAGCCCAGGCCAAAGCTCTGCCCCATGCGAATGAGCCCCCGGTCGACATTGTCGACCGCGCCATAGGTGGCCACCACCGTGGGCGTGAATGTGCCCAGCGCGATGAGCGCGTATTTCGACCCTTCGTCGATGCCGAACCAGATCACGAACAGAGGCAGCAGGGCAATTTTCGGGATCGGGAAGATCGCCGCCACCAGCGGCACCAGCCCGGCCCGGATATAGGAAAAAAGCCCAATCATCACGCCCACACCGACGCCCGCGCTGATGCCCAGCACCGACCCCACCGCCAACCGGCTGAGTGACGGCAGAAGATGCGTCCAGAGCGCGCCGGACCGGGCCAGATCACCCAGTGTCGTGGCCACGTCCGAGGGGCGCGGCAGGGTCAGGTTGGAAATCCAGCCTGTCCGCGTGCCCCATTCGATCAGGAAGAGCAGCAGCAGAAACACCGCAATGCCGGTGCCGCGCCGCGCCTCGGGGCGGAAGCCGCCGCCGCGAAAGGGAACCCTGATCTCAGGCATCCAGCAACTCCAGATCGGCGGCCATCGCCTCGTCCCGCATCAGCGCCCAGAGATGGGCCTGAATCGCCTCCAGCCCCGCATCCCCTGCATGCCGTTCAGACAGCGGCCCCGGCACCTCGATCACTTCGCGCACGCGCCCCGGGCGACGCGACAGTACCGCGATGCGATGGCCCAGGCGCACCGCCTCGGCCAGGTTGTGGGTGACATAAACGCCGGTAAAGGGCTGCCGCTCCCACAGGGCCACCAGATCCTCCATCAACAGCTCGCGCGTCTGCGCGTCCAGCGCCGAAAGCGGCTCGTCCAGCAGCATCACCGCCGGATTGACCGCCAGCGCGCGGGCAATGGCGACCCGCTGTTTCATACCCCCCGACAATTGCCGGGGCAGCGCATCGTGGAAATCCGACAGCCGGGTGCGGGCCAGCACATCCTCGATGATCGCGCGCGCTTGGTCTCCCGGCAGGCGGTGATCTTCGAGCACCAAGGAGATATTGCCCGCCACGCTGCGCCAGGGCAGCAGGGCAAAATCCTGGAACACATAGGTCAGCGGGTTCAGACAGCCCTCGGGCGGGGTGCCGCCTTGCAGAACCTCGCCCCAATCGGGTTGTTCCAACCCACCCAGCATCCTCAGCAGCGTGGACTTGCCGCAGCCCGACGGACCGACCACGCACAGGATCTCGCCCGCCGGAATATGCAGCGAGACATCGTCCAGCACCACCATGTCGCCATAGCGATGGGTCAGACCGCGAACCGCAAGTTCCATGTGCCGTCAGATCATCGGCACATAAGAGCCGTCGACCAGCACCTCGGTGGTGATGCTGTCCTTGACCAAACCTTCGGACTTGAACCAGCCCAGCTGATCCTCGACCGAACCCATGTTCAGGGCTGAATCCTTGTTCAGGCGCATCGCGCCGTTGCGGATGGATTTCTCTGCCTTCTCGAAGGGCTGGTCGGCATAGACATATTTGTGCACCAGCTTGACCATCTCGACCCCGGCCTCGTCACCGGCGGTCTTGTCCACCAGGGCCGCGTTGAAATCCGCCGCCCCGCGCGAAAAGGCGCGCAGGAACGCCTCGGTCTGCGCCCGTTCACCGGATGCATTGGTGGCCGAGGTAAACACGGTGGTGACCTGATAATCAGGCAGGTAAT
The DNA here is from genome assembly GCF_025673445.1 of Ruegeria marisflavi. Classification (NCBI taxonomy): domain Bacteria; kingdom Pseudomonadati; phylum Pseudomonadota; class Alphaproteobacteria; order Rhodobacterales; family Roseobacteraceae; genus Ruegeria; species Ruegeria marisflavi. The sequence continues at coordinate 5,161 of NZ_JAOVQN010000023.1, read as the reverse complement.
CGGCAACCATGCCGATATGTTTCACGGCACCGCCTCCCGACAGCGCCTTGCCGATATGGGGCACGATGGTCCACGCATCGACCTGTCCCGATTTCATCGCGCCGATGATCGCCCCCACTTTTTGCAGCGGCGTGAACTTGACCGACGCCCCCTCGGCCGCCGCGATCTTGGCGCCCATATAGTGGAAAGACGAGCCCGGCTGTGTCACCGCAAAGCTACGCCCATCCAGCGCGGCGGCGCTGGTCAGCCCCGCGTCAAAAGCCGCGTTCGAGGCCAGGATCATTTGGCCGTCGATGCCCTTTTCCTCGCTCAGCGCGCCGCCGATGACCTTGGCCGCGCCTTTTTCGGCCAGGCTGATCAGGCCGCCGGTGATTGCGGTCACCGCATAATCGGCGTCACCGCTTGCGATTGCCACCGCCATCGGCTGGGCCGCCTCGAAGAACTTGAATTCGACGTCCAGCCCCTCGTCGGTGAAATAACCGCGTTCAAAAGCGACGAAGGACGCCGCGTGGCTGGTGAAGCGCAACGCGCCGACCGTCATCTTGGTATTGGCCAGGGCTGGCGTACCCAGCATCGGCAGGGTGGCGGCGCCACCGATCAGCCCCAGCGCACCGCGCCGTGAAAACGTGCTCATGATGTCTCTCCCCGTTGAATATGGCTCTCACCTTAAGACCAAGCCAAAGCCGCGCGCAACCGCGCGTCGTCACGTCACCAGCAGGCGCAGACCCTGGGTGACATCGGTCCGGACCGCCAGCCGCAGACCGGGTTCGTCCCCCGCCCTCAGCGCTGCGATGATCAGCTTGTGATACTGCGGCGGGTCGGTGCGGCGCAAGCGGCCATAAAGCGCCCGCATCGTCGGCCCCAGTTGCAGCCAGACGGTTTCCGCCATGGCCAGCATCGCCGGGGCCTGCGCCCGCAGGTAAAGCGTGCGGTGAAATTCCAGATTGGTGCGGATGTAACCCACGGCATCGCGTTTCGACACCATCTCGGCCACCGAGGTGTTGATGGTCTGAAGCCGGTCGATCAGCGCCATATGGGCGCGCGGCAGGGCGCGGCTGGCCAGCTCCACTTCCAAGAGCGCGCGCAGCGCTGCCAGTTCCTCTATCCGGTCGTTGCCAAGTTCCGGCGTCGAGACCCGCCCCGAACTGGACAGGAACAGCGCCCCTTCGGCCACCAGCCTGCGCACCGCCTCACGTGCAGGCGTCATCGAGACGTCGAACTCCTTGCCGATCCCGCGCAGGGTCAGCGCCTGACCCGGCGACATCTCGCCATGCATGATACGGGTGCGCAGGGTCCGATAGACCCGGTCATGGGCGGCGGCGGCAATGGTCTGTTCGGTCGGGCGTGGGCTTTGCATGGGACCATGTGATCACATCCACAAGCGGCGTCAACCCGACCCGATCATCCGGGCAGACCGGCACTCCGCAGCGCCTGTTCAAGGCGCATCAAGGTTTCGCCCTCGCGATAAGGGTAGATATCCGGCAGGTTCGCTACCCTGATCCCGGGTTGAAGCGCGAGCGCCTCGACCACTTCCCATTCGGCATCCTCGATCTGACCCATCTCGGCGAATATGGCACCCTGCAACAAGCGCTGACGCAACGCCTCGGGGTTTCTTTCCAGCGCCTCGGTGCTCCATTCCAAAGCGGCTTCGAGATTACCAAGGCTGAAATGCACCTCGGCGATTGCGTTCAGGTAGGGAAACGGCGCCCGCGGGTTCAGGCGCATGGCATATTCGAACCCGGCGAGCGCCCGTTCGGGATCGCCGGCATAGTGCCAGTTCCACGCCTGCATGCCAAAACCATCGGCGTAGTTCGGATCAAGCTCCACTGCTCGTGCGAAGGAGGCGTCGGCCTTTTCGAACTCGCGGCGGAACATGTGGACCAACCCGAGCGAGGCATGAACAGCGGGCAATTCCGGGTCGATGGCCACCGCCTGTCCCGCCAGCCGATAGGCGGTCTCAAGCGACTCGGCATTCATCGTCAGAGAAACACCTGTGCGATTGGTGTAGGTCGTTGCCAGGATGGCCTTGGCCAGCGCGAAGTCAGGGTCGATGGCCAGAGCGGACCACAGGAACTCTTGGGCGATCTGGCGCGATTCTTCATTGAACCGCCAGACTTCCTCCCACGCACGCAGGAACAGGTCATACGCTTTCAGATTGTCGGTATAGCGTTTCGACAACCGCCGCTGCTGGTCCTGCGTCAATTCGATCCTGAGCGCGTCGATGATCTGCGAGGCGACCTGATCCTGCAACGCGAACAGGTCGCTGAACTCGCGATCCAGACGCCCGGCCCAGAGTTGAAAACCGGTCGTCCCGTCGACCAGATTGGCATTGATACGCACATGATCGCCAGCGCGCTGCACGCTGCCCTCGACGACATAGCGGACACCCAGAACCTTGTGCACGGTCCGGGCATCCATCGGTTCTTGCCGGTCGCGAAACGAGAAGCTGGTGTTGCGGGCAATGACCAGCAGGCCGCCGATCTGGCTAAGGTCATTGATCAGATTGTCGGTCATCCCGTCGCTGAAATAGGTCTGCTCGGGATCGCCCGACAGGTTCTCAAAAGGCAGGACAACAAGCGAAGGCCGGTCTTCGGCAACCAGGGCACCGACCGGCGGCGGCGCATCGTCGGTCCAGAGACGCAGGTCGCCAACCAGCAAGGCATAGACCGCCCCGGCGACGACCACGCAAGCGGCCAAGGCAAGCGGCAGCCAGCGGCGGCGCCGGGGACTGCTGGCGGGCCGAACCGCCTCGGCTTGGCTATCATCGGCCGACAGGTGAAACACGGCCACCGGCTCGGCCACGTTCTTGACCATTTGCTTGCCGCCATCGACAAACCGGTATCCACCCCGGCTCCGGGCCTGTTCGTACACGCTGTGTGACACTGCGATGCCGCCCGGACGCGCCAGCCCCTCAATCCGCGAGGCAACGTTGACCCCGTCACCATAGATATCGTCTTCCTCGACGATGACCTCACCCAGATTGATGCCGATCCTGAGTTTCAGCGGATGGTTTCGCATCCCGGTCTGGATATCTCGGGCGCAATCCAGCGCGCCGGTCACGCTGGCAAACTCGGCCAACGCCCCATCGCCCAGCAGCTTGACCAGCCGTCCACCATGCCGCGACAGGGCCGGTTCGACATGGGAACGGCGCGCATCCAGCACCAGCGCCAGTGTCCCCGATTCATCCTCGCCCATCAGGCGGGTAAACCCGACGACATCCAGCATCATGATGGCGGCCAGCCGTCGCTGTTCCTGTCCGGTCATGCCATTCCCAACTGCCTTTACGATGGGACATCTTAGCAAGTCGCACGCCGCCGACCAACTGGCTTAGAACTGATAGCTGTGCAGCTCGGCCCCATTCTCACGCAGCCAGCGGCGCGGCGCCTCATAGGGACCATGGATGCGCGTCACCTCGACCCAGAACCGGGGCGAATGGTTCATCTCGGCCAGGTGCGCCACCTCGTGCGCGGCGACATAGCGCAACACCGAAGGCGGCGCCAGGATCAGGCGCCACGAGAACATCAGACCGCCATCGGCGGTACACGACCCCCACCGAGACCGCGTGTCGCGCAGGCTGATCCGGGCATAGGGACGCCCCAATTCGGCGGCATAGAAATCGCAGGCCGCCACCAGCCGGTCGCGCGCCATTTCCCGCAGGAACCGGTGCAAACGCGCCGCCAGCGCGGTTTCGGGGACCCGGATCGTGCCCGCCTGCCACAGAACACGTGCGCCTCCGGCTGCCTCGATTCGCGTGGGCACCCCCTCGATCGGGATCGTGCCCCCCAGAACCGGGACAGACCGATCAGGTTGCGCCGCCAGGTGTTCGCGGATCCAGTCTTCTTTGCTGCGGGCGAAATCGATCGCCTCGCGCTCGGCCACGCCACGCGGCAAGGTCAGCGTAACCCGCCCATCCAGCTGGGAAATCCGCAAACTGATGCGGCGCGCCCGCGCCGACCGTCTCAGCGTCAGCGGCACCGGAGGTGTGCCCGGAAGATGATGCTGCCCCATAAGCGCGCTCTCCTTGGCGTAAAGGCTTTGACACGCCCAACCTCATGTGGCACGAGGCCGGAATCGTCTTTGCGACTCACCAGATATCAAGGGGATTTCACATGCCCAAGGAAGAATGGGGTGTAAAGCGCGTCTGCCCGACCACCGGCAAGCGGTTTTATGACCTGAACAAGAACCCGATCGTCAGCCCCTATACGGGCGAGGTCGTGGAGTTGGATCTTGGCAAGGGCCGCATGATCGCGGCCGATGCCGAAGATGCCGCCTCGCGCAAGGCCCGTCAGAACACGGATGATGATGACATCGTGCTCGATGATGATGACGACAATGTCGACATGGACATCGACGACGATATCCTCGAGGACGATGACGACGAGGATAACGTCTCGCTCGATGACATCACCGACGTGTCCTCGGACGAGGAATAATCCGGGCTTCCGGAACGGCGAAAGGGCGGGTTCAAACCCGCCCTTTTCGTTTGTGCAGGAGGCGGATGTCTCGCCGGACCCGGGCGCCAAGATTTTCCGGAAAGAGTCATACTTTTGGCTTGCACTCTCCGGCGGCCTCTCTTAAACGACCCTCACCGCAGCGGCCGCATCGCCGCTGACCGGATCGGGGCCTTAGCTCAGTTGGGAGAGCGCTTGCATGGCATGCAAGAGGTCAGGGGTTCGACTCCCCTAGGCTCCACCAAAAAATCACATAAAATCAAGAATTTACGAAGCGCTCTCGGGGCGCATTTCGGGGTGCACCCCCGTGGGGGTGCGCTGGGGGTGCACTTCGGCCCACAGCATGGTCGATATGGGCAATCTTAGAGAGTGGCGGCTTATGTGTGACTGTCGGGCTTGCCGTGGTAGAATCACCACATCGCCCAAGCAACCGCCAGCCAACCGACCAACGCACCGCCGACGATCTGTGCAAGAAGAATCACTGCCCGTATCGGTGCGGACGGTGTGATGATGATGATAAGTTGAAAACGCAATTTACCCTTCCCGCCATATTGGCGTCTACCAGTTTGCAGTAAGGACAAAGAACCTTCCTTCGGTTGATGTCCGTCAAAGTATCAATCTGATCCTGTGTGTTGTTGATTTTTGCTGAGAAGTGACCCGGTAGCCCCATAATTTTCCACCGAGATTTGACCCATGTGAACACGCTGCCC
>NZ_JAOVQN010000022.1:0-71416 GCF_025673445.1 Ruegeria marisflavi | reverse complement strand
ACATCCTCCACGACCAGCCGGTCCGCCAGCGCGAGCAGCGCGATCAGCACGGCATTGGAATGCTGCAAGAGCGAAACTAGGCTCTGGACCCATTAATTTGGTTGCGGTCGCCGCGCCGGGCTGATTCAAGCTCCTGAACTTCAGGAGGCGTGATGAGCAACTTATTTTGGCTGACAGACGAGCAGGTGGCGCGACTTCAGCCCTACTTTCCGAAGAGCCACGGCAAGCCTCGTGTCGATGACAAGCGTGTCCTGAGCGGGATTATCTTCATCAATCGCAATGGCTTGCGTTGGTCGGATGCCCCGAAGGAATATGGTCCGCCGAAGACGCTCTACAACCGCTGGAAGCGGTGGAGCGACAAGGGAGTGTTCGCCCGGATCATGGAAGGTTTGGCCGCCGAGCAATCCGATCACACCGCGATCATGATCGACGCAACCTATTTGAAAGCCCACCGCACGGCATCGAGCCTTGCGGTGAAAAAGGGGGAGGCGGACGCCTGATCGGGCGCACGAAGGGTGGCATGAGCACTAAGTTGCACGCCGTCACAGACGCCATCGGCCGCCCCATTCGGTTCTTCATGACCGCCGGTCAGGTCAGCGACTACACGGGCGCAAGGGCGCTCCTGAGCAGCCTTCCCGCAGCAGACTGGCTGATTGCCGACCGAGGATACGATGCCGATTGGTTTCGCGACGCGTTGAAAGACAAGGGGATACGACCCTGCATCCCCGGCAGGAAGTCGCGTGACAAGCCGGTTCGCTACGACAAGCGTAAGTACAAACGACGCAACCGTATCGAGATCATGTTTGGTCGTCTCAAGGATTGGCGGCGCGTTGCCACCCGTTACGACAGGTGCCCAAAGGTGTTCTTGTCCGCCATCGCTCTCGCCGCAGCGGTCATCTTCTGGCTTTGAAATTCAATGAGTCTGGAACCTAGGGGAAACTCAGGTTTTTGAAGGTCACGCGAGGGACTGCCCGAAATTCTCAAAGGGAAGGTATGCAGGTGCTGAACGCGAGGCCGTGGCGCGAGGAAGCGACCTTAGTGCAAAATACAAGCTACTCCGCTACTGCAACTAGTTGTCGCACTTGATAGCATCCAAGCGCAAAACAGTTGGCGGGCTTTTTGGCGGGTAAATTAAATCCACCCTGGAATTATCTAATATTATCAATAATATATGGCGGACAGTGAGGGATTCGAACCCTCGAGACGGTTCCCCGCCTACACACTTTCCAGGCGTGCGCCTTCGACCACTCGGCCAACTGTCCGTGACGGGGTGTTTCGACTATCACGCCAAGATTTGCAAGGGGGTTTTTCCCTTTATCTCTACCCGTCTAGATGCAGATAGACGCGGCGGTTCTGACGGCCCTTCTTTTCGATCTTGCCCAGCCGGACGCGCCCGATCTCGCCAGTACGGGCGACATGGGTGCCGCCACAGGGTTGCAGATCGACCTGCGCGTCCCCCTGCCCGATCCGCACCAACCGAACCCACCCGCCGCCACGCGGCGGCGAAACCGACATAGTCTTGACCAGGGCCGGATTGGCGTCAAGTTCGGCATCCGTGATCCAGTCTTCGGTCACCGGCAGATCGCGGTCGATCAGCGCCTGTAGCGCCTGTTCCAGGGCCTCCTTGTCTTCGGGCGCCTCTGGCATGTTGAAATCGAGCCGCCCCTTGTCCGCTGCAATGGCACCGCCCGATACCTCGAGCGGAACAACCACCGATAACAAATGCAGCGCAGTGTGGACCCGCATGTGAGCATGCCGCCGTTCCCAGTCGAGATGCTGCATAACCTCGGTGCCTACATCCGGCAACTCTGCGCCCTCACCGGGTACCACCGAAATAGCCCCCTCGCCCACCTTGACCGTGGTTGTTACGATCATGTCTCCCCCATCCCAGATCAACCGTCCGCTATCGCCAGGTTGGCCACCACCAGTTGGATAGAACAATGACTGATCGAGGATCACGCCACCTTCGGCCGAAAGACCGGACACCCGGGCCGCCGCTTGGCGGCGATAGGCGTCAACCATGAAGAGAGGTTCAGTTCTCATCGTCGGATCCTTGATTCATGTCCACTTCGGTAAGCGTCGCCGGTTGCTGCGAGGCCGGACGATCAACGTCTACCTCTATGGCCGCCATGGCCGTTGCTGCGGCGCCCCCGGTCAGCGTTTCGGGATTGCGCAACCAGACATCACGTTGGGCAAAGGGTATTTCGATCCCTTCGTCGGCGAACCGGCGGTTGATCTCGTGGTTCATGTCGGATTTCACCGACAACGCCCAGTTTACATCGCGCAAGATAGCCCGGATCTCGAAATCCAGTGAATCCGCTCCAAAGCGCTGGAACACCACATTAGGCGACGGGTTGGCGAGCACCATGGGATGCGCCTCGGCAATCTCTCGCAGGATCGCCTCGACCTTGCGGGTATCGGTCCCGTAGGCCACGCCGACTGGCACGATCACCCGGCCAACGGTGTTGCCCCGGGTATAGTTGGTGACACTGCCACTGATCAGGTCCGAGTTCGGGATGATCACGTCGGTGCGGTCAAAGGTTTCGATGCGGGTCGAGCGGACCGAAATGTCGCGCACATAGCCCATCTGCCCGTTCACGTCGATCCAGTCGCCCTTGGAGATTGGGCGCTCGATGAGCAGGATGATGCCCGAGACAAAGTTGGACACGATGGTCTGAAGCCCAAAACCGATACCAACCGACAACGCACCAGCAACGATGGCCAGCGACGACAGGTCGAACCCAGCCATGGTGATAGCCAAGAGCGACGCCAGAAAAATGCCGAGGTAGCCTGTGCCGGCGACGATGGCGTTCTGGCCACCGGGGTCGAGCCGCGTCTTAGGCAGAAGTGAATTGCGCAAGCCCCCCTGCAACAGCCGAGTCGCCGTATAGCCGATGGCGAAGACCAGCGCGAAAGTCAGGAAGTTCGACGGAGAAATGACCACGCCGCCAATATCAAACCCCATCATGATACGCGACCAAATCTCGGTCAGTTCCGCTTCGCGCGCGCCCCAGTAGAGCGCCAGCAACGGCAGCGCCAGTATCGCCAACAGGAAGCCGAGGATGACGGAAAAAAGTGAATCCCTCGCCTCGTCCCCTTTGCGGGTCAACCAGCCATAAACATTGGTCAGGAAGCGTTGCAGTATGACCAATGCCGCGATCAATGCCAGCGTCTTGACCGCCGGATAGATTAGTGCTTCGGACGCGTTGTTATAACCGACGACCGCTAACAGCGGCGAGGCTATCCCCAACAGATAGAGCGCGCGACGCAGGAAACCGACCATGCGGCTGAACCCTGCTCCGCCTCGCCCGGTCTCGGATCCGTCTACGGTGCCGCCCTTGGCCTGCGCCTGACCCCGCACTCGCTGCAGCCGCAACAACAGCAGTGCAGTCATAAGGATTATCGGGAAACCGGTGACGGCGCGCGTGGGCTCGGAAATATTCTCCAACCGGTCGAACAGCACCACCAGATCGTGCAGCACCAGCATCACGGCGAGCAGATCGACACACAGACGCGTCACCCGCACCTGGGACTGGCTCAGATGCTGGAAACCGTTGCTGGCGTTGAACAGATAGACCTGCCTCCCGATCCAGTTGAAGTAGAGGACCGCCGCAGCCCAATAAGGCACCTGCTCCAGCAACAAAGCGCCGCGCAGACCGGTGATATCCATCATCTCCACTGACTGGACCAGGAACATGACCCCGATCCAGGGAATCAGAATTCTGAGCAGCGACACAACAAACGACCATACTCCGGTTCCTAAGCCGCCCAGCGAGCGCAGGAAATCGCCTGCCCGTTCCGACCATCTGCGCCCACGGGCCAGGAACACAAGCCCAACAACGCACAAGAGCAGAATGCCGGGTCCGTTGGTCTTGAGCCGTTCGCGCACTACGTCCGAGCCCATGTTGAACGCGACCTCGTTGGACAGCGCCGTCATCGCCTGTTTGATATCCTTCCAGGCGTCGGGCCAGTGTTCGGGATTGAGCGGCGACGGCCCGCGTTTGAGTAATTCCTTTGTGTCGCGCGCCCGGACGATCCGGTCGATCTCATTGATCAGACCATTGGCGCGGCTATAGGCCTCTTCCGAGATGATGCGCGGGACTGTCAACTTGGCCAATTGATCGTTCAAATGAATGCGCAGCCGGGCGATATCCTCGGCCTCGGTCTCTCCATCGGCCGGTTTTGGTCCAAGCGCCGCAATCTGAGCCTCCAGCGTCTTGATCCGGTCCGAGTTCTCGCCCCGTACCCGGTTGAAGGTATCCCGGTAAGTCCTGACCTCGGCTCGCAATTGCTCGAAAGCCGCCTGCGAAGCACGGTTCGCCTTGATGACCTCTTCAGCCCGGTCTGCCGTGCTTACCCAACGTTCGTAATAGGCACGGCTCTCATCGGTCAGCTGGGCCGAAAGAGTGGTAGCTGTCAGCAGTAGAAACGCGGTCAACAGCAACCGCAACACCCGGCCCATCATCATGTCAGACGTCCTCGAACACGCCGGGAATCGAACTGGGCGCGCGCGTCATCCAGTCGGGCACAGGCAGGTTCTTTTCGCGCAGGAAATCCGGGTTGAACAGTTTGGACTGATAACGGGTGCCATAGTCGCAGAGCATGGTGACGATGGTATGACCCGGTCCCATCTCTCGCGCCATGCGCACGGCCCCTGCGATATTGATCGCGGTCGAGCCCCCCATCACCAGCCCTTCTTGCCGCAGCAGGTCAAAGATATAGGGCAGCGCCTCGGCATCGGGCACCTGGCAGGCGAAATCCGGTTTGAAGCCTTCGAGGTTCTTGGTGATGCGGACCTGGCCGATGCCTTCGGCGATCGAGCCACCCTCCATCGCCAGTTCGCCCGTGGTGTAAAAACTGTAAAGAGCAGCCCCCATCGGGTCTGCCAAACCGATCTTCACGCCTTTCGGCTGAAGCGCTTCGGCGACGCCTGCCAGTGTTCCCCCCGAACCTACGGCACAGATGAACCCGTCGACCTTGCCGCCGGTCTGCTCCCAGATCTCGGGACCGGTGGTTTCAACATGGGCCTGTTTGTTGGCAATGTTGTCGAACTGGTTCGCCCAGACGGCTCCATTGGGCAGCGACTTGTTCAGCTCCTCCGCCAAGCGGCGCGAATAGTGAACGAAGTTGTTGGGATTGCGATACGGTGCCGCCGGAACCTGCACCAGTTCTGCACCTGCGAGGCGCAACATATCCTTTTTTTCCTCGGATTGCGTCTCGGGGATAACGATAACCGTCTTGAACCCCATCGAGGCGCCGACCAGTGCTAGTCCGATACCGGTATTTCCAGCAGTACCTTCGACGATTGTGCCTCCAGGCATGAGATCACCACGAGCGATTGCATCTTTGATAATAAAGAGCGCGGCGCGGTCCTTAACTGACTGGCCGGGGTTCATGAACTCCGCTTTGCCCAGGATCTCACATCCTGTCATTTCGCTGACCCGGCGCAGACGGATCAGCGGTGTGTGTCCAACGGCCTCGGCCAGATCGCGTGCAATGCGCATGTCGCCCTCACAAACTTGTCCTGTTGCAACCGATGTAGCCCTGCACGGTCTCAACCTCAAGCGAGGAACAGTGATCAGCCGCGCAAACGCTCGCGGTGCCGGGCTAACCAGTGGGCCAATGACAGCAACGGCAAATCTTTGATCTCTTCCCTGTCGATCAGCGCCATCAGGGTATCAAACGAGAGAATCCGACTGCGGATATCCTCCCCTTCACTAAGCAAACCACCCGCCGATATTTCTTCAACTATTTCTGCCAAAGCAACGAAGAGATGTACAAATTCCGCAGATGATCCACTGGAGGAGTAGGCTTTTCCAGCGGATTCCAACGCCCTTGCCTCCAGATGAGCCTCTTCACGAAGCTCGCGCAGGGCAGCCTGTTCCGGCGTCTCGCCCGGGTCGATCATTCCGGCAACCGCCTCCCACATCCAAGGCGCCGGATCGCCGATCATGAAAACGGGTGCACGAAACTGCTCGACAATCAACACCCGGTCCCGCTGCGGGTCATAAGGCAAGATGACGGAAGCCTGTCCAGTCATCAACGCAGCACGGTTGAGACTGTCGCTCATGGATCCATCGTATCGGCGATGGCGCAAAACAATATCATCCATGGCAAAATAGTTAAGATATCCGCGATTATGTTGTTCGACTAGGACATCGCGGACCACGTCATGATGCGGGTTGGGTGTACGGGCTGCGGCCGCAATCCGTGCGGCGGCCCTTACCCGTATCGGACGAAAGTTTTTGGCGATCTCTGCGGGGGAAAGACGACCATAGAACGCCATCACTTCGCTTGCTGCGTGCAAGGTCAACTCCCCCCAGTCTCGTGCCCAAGCATCAAGATTCCAAACATCACCGGGTGTCCATACCCCTTCTTTTGGAAAGAAAACCTGCGCCTCTACTTCTTGAGCAGAGGAAACGTAAAAAGTCATCGGCCGCAAGTCGTAGTCAAACCCACCCTCATAGTAGTTCAGGCGTTCAATTTGGCGCACGGTTAAACCACGAACCAGTACACCGCTTGCAGATTGACCCGGCGCCGGCAAGATCATCGGAAACGGCTGATCCTGAACCTCGTAAACCTGATGATCCGGCAAATCCGCCGATACCATGTCGAGGGAAACTCCAGGTTCACTCAGAACCAGTTCCAAAAGCGGCCGATATCGCAAAGTGCCGTAAAAGAAAAGGTCGGTCACCGCCTGAATACATCCGTCATGAACAGGGAATCTAACGCCATCGCCGCCAGGCGTTTTCGGTTGCGAGACCAGATATCACCGCCCCAACAAGCAATGTCGAGATGATATTTGCGGCCAACAAGACCGCTCCGAATTCAACACTTTTCTCGAAGATCGCCAACAACGCTTCGAATGGACCGTCATAACGATGCCGCATCGCCAATCGGAACATCTCGTAACAACCTTGTACAAAAAGTCCCCAGAAAACGAGAGATGCGACGCCCGTAAGCCCATTGGTGATCGCTGCTGATAAACCTTTGCCCGCTCTTGGCCCCATGATGAACCAGCCGCAAAGAATACCCAAGCCCACGTTAACTAAATTGAAATAACCGAAATCGGTTCCTTCCGGCATGCGCGGCTTGATCAGTTCTGACACCAGATATCCGAGAATGCCGAGGCAAAGGGCGGCGACGAGACGGGCTGCGGTGGGCATGGACAGGTGTACTCAGCTTTTTTGTGGTCTTGCCACTGTTACCTGTGTCACATCGCAGGTACCCGAGTCAAAGGCCGCGCCGCAGGAGGTCAGATAGAAATTCCACATGCGGCGGAACCGATCGTCGAAACCCAATTCTGCGATATGGTCCCATTTCTCGTTGAACGTCTCGTACCAGCGCCTGAGTGTCAGGTCGTAACTCTTGCCGAATTCCTTGGAATTCACGAACTCCAGCCCTGCGCGCGCGAACTGCTCTCTCAGGATCTTGGGGGCAGGCAGCATACCGCCCGGGAAAATGTACTTCTGTATGAAGTCCACACCGTTGCGGTACACTTCCCACCTTTTGTCCACCACGGTGATGATCTGCAACGTAGCACGCGCGCCTGGCTTCAACCTGTCGCGCACAGTGTTGAAATAGGTCGGCCAGTATCTTTCGCCAACTGCCTCGAACATCTCGATCGAAGCGATACCATCATAGCTGCCGCGCTCGTCCCGATAGTCTTGCAGCTTGAAATCAACAAGGTCGGAAAGCCCCGCTTTCTCAATCCTTTCCCGAGCGAACTTCAACTGCTCCTTGCTGATGGTAAGGCCGGTTACCCGCAGGCCCCTTTCCTTTGCCGCATATTCTGCAAATCCGCCCCAGCCGCATCCGATCTCCAGAACATGATCGCCCGGCTTGGCTCCCATCTCGTCGATCAGACTGGCGTATTTGGCGGTCTGCGCTTTTTCCAGACTCTCTTGCCCGGTTTCAAACAATGCGCTGGAATAGGTCATGGTCTCATCCAGCCAGAGCGCATAGAAATCGTTGCCCAGATCGTAATGATAAGAAATGTTCTTCTTGGCTTGTTCCTTGTGATTTCGTTGGAGCCAGAACCGCAACCGCTCATAGGCCCGCGCCAGAAACTGTCCGGGAAAACCGTCATACACGGTTTCGTCACCCTGATGCACAAGGTCCATAAAAGCCCGAAGATCCGGCGTGCTCCAATCCTCTTCAAGGTAGGCGTCACAAAAGCCCAGCTCGCCCTCGCGGATAAGGCGGGCGAAAACATCCGGGTCGTGTATATCGACCTGTGCCACGGGACCGGGCTTCGGTCCCTCGGAACGGAAGATGCGCCCGTCGGGCAAGGCAATATCAAGGCGGCCCGCCTCCATCTTGCCCAACATCTTCATGACTTGCGGAAAATACCGCGGCAGGTTCTCCTGACCGTCTGTCGATGTCAAAATCATCCGCTTCTCCCCATTGCGGTTTGCCAAACAGGCTAATTCGAGACCTGAATTCAGGCAAGTTTTGCGTCAGGTCTCGGCGGAAACGCTGTGGAATAGGCAGCAAGCGCCCGTTTTCTACCCGAGTCGAGCGAAACACCGGGCGATAGGTACATCCCGCCTGGGTTCAAACCCCAACTGCGGGGAACCGCATCGAAGAATTCCAATGCCGTGTGCATCGGGTGTTCCTGTCGCTGGGCGATCCAACGGTCAATATATGCGCGGTCGGGATCGAATTTGCCGGCCTGGGTTTCAGGGTTGAACACCCGGAAATAAGGGGCGGCATCCGGCCCGGAACCGGCAACCCATTGCCAGCCCATGGCATTTGCGGCCGGATCCCAGTCGGTCAGGCAGTCCGCGAACCAGTCCATGCCAAGTTTCCAATGCACCATCAGGTGCTTGGTCAGGTAACTTGCGGAAATCATACGGGCCCTGTTGTGCATTCGTCCGGTCACATACATCTCGCGCATTGCGGCATCGACCATTGGGACCCCGGTTTGTCCCCGGCACCAGCGAACGAAGTCCGGATTGGTTTCGTCTGCCGACCAAGGAAAATCATCCCATTCCACCCGCCAGTTCCGATCCAGAATATGGGGGCTGTTGAACATCAGGTGATAAGCAAATTCACGCCAAACCAGCTCCTTGAGGAAATGCTCCGCTCCCGCAGAACCCACGCGAACCGCCTCCTGCGCCCGATGCCACGCGATCCGAGGGCTAAGCTCGCCAAGGCTGAAATGCTCGGACAAGTCCGATGTGGCATCCAAGGCCGGAAAATCCCTATTTTTCTTATAGTCGTTGATGCGGTCAGAGATGAACAGATCCAGTTTTGCGAGAGCCGCTGCTTCGCCAGGTGATTGGTATCTTGTCACAATCGGGACCGCGCGGTTCATTTGCGCGTCCATGTGCCATGAACTCAGTGCATCGGAATTCGGCCAGTGGGACGGTTTTGCCAAACGCAAAGGGGCCGGCAGGGCCGGACCGACATCCTGCTGGCAGACAGCCCGCCAGAACGGCGAATAAACCTTGTAGTATCCCCCGGCGCCGGTCTTTACATTCCACGGTTCGAACAACAAATGCCCCGCAAACGAGCGGGCATCGACATCATGGTCTTTGAACCACGACTTCACACCTGCATCCCGCGTGACAGAAACAGGATCATATCCCCGCGACCACCAGACAGCACCGGCGCCGATTTCTTCGACCAGCGACTGAAGCGCCTGCAACGCGGGTCCTCGACGAAGGATCAGCGCGCTTCCCAGCCTCTCAAGCTCGGCAGCAAAAGCTGCGATGCCCAGCCCAAGTCGAAACTTGGGCGCGGCACCAAGCCGTTCAACCCCTTCGTCATGAAGGAATACGGGTACCACCGGGCGTCCGGTCGCGCAAGCCGCGTGAAAGCCGGGATTGTCCGTGATCCTCAGATCACGGCGAAACCAGAAGATAATCGGACTGTCTGAATTGGTCATAGGCTGCCCCGGTCTTTTTCAGAATACGGGGCTGGCCTGTTTCTGGATCACAAAACCCGGTCAAGAGCCTGCAAAAGCTGGTCGATTTCAGATTTTGCGGTGTAGTGGGTAAAGCTCAGCCGGAGAACACCCTGGTTTGGATCGATACCCATCCCCTGCAAGGCCCGCACGGCATAAAAATCGCCGCCACCCGCCATCACGCCGTATTTCGCCAACTCGGCCGCGACCGGCTCGGCCGGGCGGTTCAACGCCAGCGCCACCGTCGGTGCGCGCAGCTCGGCCTTGTCCGGGCCGAGAAGACGGACCGAATTGCGATCGGCAACTGCATCAAGCAATGGTTGCAGCAGTTCCACCTCATAGTCCCGCATCAGGTCATGAACAAAAGCCGCCCTTTGCGTCGGGCCAGTGGCATCACACCCGTGGTGCGCTGCCAACAGGTCAACATAATCGGCCATGCCCGCGCTTGCGGCGACCTGGGCGTGATCGGGACCTGCTGGAGTAAAACGCTTGTATAGGACATCGCCGTTGAAATAGTGCCCCTGGTTCGGCAACATCTGCCCCAGATTGCGCCGGATCACCATCACCCCCTGGTGCGGGCCATAGGTCTTGTAGGATGAGAAAAGGTAGATATCGGGCCCCAACTCTCCGACATTCGGAAAGCCATGCGGCGCATAAGACACGCCGTCAACACAGACAAAGGCACCGGCGGCATGGGCGATTGCGGTGATTTCGGTCACCGAGTTGATCTCGCCCACCACATTGGAACAATGCGGGAAACAGACCAGGCGCACTTTCTCGTCTAGCAAATTCTCTAGATCGTCGGTGTTCAGGTGCCCTGTGTCCGGGTCGATTTTCCATTCGCGGATCTCGATCCCCGCTTCGGCCAAACGCCTCCAGGGACCGGAATTGGCTTCGTGATCCTGATTTGTGACAATGATCGCCTCGCCCGTCTGCACCCATTGGCGGAACGCCTGGGCCAAGACATAAGTGTTCTGTGAGGTTGAGGGACCAAAGCTCAATTCGTCGGTCTCAACTCCCAGGATTGCGGCCATCCTAATCCGCGCCTCGTCCATCTCGGCGCCTGCCAAACGGCTCGCCTCGTAAGGCGCATAAGGTTGTACCTTGCGTTGGATGTAAAATCGGGTCAGGCGGTCGATCACGGGCTGACAGGTAAATGATCCTCCAGCGTTCTCGAAAAACGCCTGACCGTGCAGTGCCTTCTCGGAAAATGCGGGGAACTGCTTGCGAACAAAGCCGATATCCAATGCCATCATGACCCTCGTTTGTGATGGCAAATGGATGCCTGCTGGCTTGACCGGGGTCAAGGGCATGTACTGATGTCAGAAACTGTCACCACACTCGGCCATAAAGTTCCTATCGAAAACAATGAGGTAAACCGATGAGCTATCTGCCTGAGCATTTCCTGATCTGGGGAGAGTTGCCCGTGACCGACATGAACCGCAGCGTCGCGTTCTATTCCAAGGTCACTGGCGCCGAACTGACGATCGACACCAGTGGCCCCAATCCGATGGCGGTATTCAAACCTGCCGCCGCCGAAACCGGAGTGGCGCTGCATCTCTATCCCGGTACACCGGCGGGCGACGGCAGCGGCCCGACGTTGCATCTGGCCGCCGAGGGCGCACTGGAAGAAACTATGTCCCGTGTGACGCAAGCCGGTGGCGAGGTAATCTCACCCGCAATCACAATCCCGGCCGGGCGGTTTTTCTACGCCAAGGACCCCGACGGCAATTCCGTCGGCTTTTTTGAAACGACAACCGCGTGACAAAGAAGGCCCCCGGCAGTCCGCCGGGGGCCAAGGGGCTCGACCGGATCAGGCGTTGACGTCGATAACGACACGGCCCTTGACCTGGCCCTTCAGGATATCGGCGGCGAGCTGCGGCAGGTCTGCCAGGGTGGCCGGTTTTATCATCGCCTCCAGCTTGTCCATCGGCAGATCCGAGGCGATACGCTCCCACGCACGCAGCCTGTTGGGATAGGGTTGCATCACGCTGTCTATACCCAGAAGGTTGACACCGCGCAGCAGGAAGGGAACCACGGTCGCCGGCAGGCCGGCGCCGCCTGCAAGACCGACCGCAGCCACCGAGGCGCCGTACTTCATCTGGCCCAGAACCCGCGCGAGCATGGCGCCGCCCACGGCATCCACGCACCCTGCCCAGGTTTCCGACTCGAGCGGGCGCTTGACCGTTTCGTTCAACTCTTCGCGCGGCACGATGGTGGTCGCACCAAGAGATTTGAGGTAGTCGGCGGTTTCAGGGCGCCCGGTTACACCCGCCACTTCGTAGCCCAGGTTGGCAAGAATGGCGGTCGCCACGGAACCAACGCCGCCCGCGGCGCCAGTCACCAGAACCGGTCCATGTCCGGGTTTCAGGTCATGATCCTCCAGCGCCATGACGGCCAGCATCGCGGTAAAGCCTGCGGTCCCCACGGCCATCGCCTGCCGGGTGTCCAGCCCCTTTGGCAGCGGCACCAACCAGTCGGCCTTGACCCGAGCCTTTTGGGAGTATCCTCCCCAATGGGCCTCGCCCACGCGCCAACCGGTCAGAACCACCTTGTCGCCGGGCTTGTACCGGGCATCCGACGAGGTTTCGACCGTTCCGGCAAGATCGATGCCAGGAATATGAGGATATTTGCGCACCAGCCCACCGCCGGGACCAATGCACAGACCGTCCTTGTAGTTGACCGTCGAATACTCGACCGCGACCGTGACCTCGGCTTGTGGCAGATCATCCAACCCAAGCTGTTTGACCGCAGCCTGGGTCTTGCCGCTTTCTTCGTCCTTTTCGACCACCAGTGCGTTGAACATCTTTTCCTCCTTCCGCGACCCAAATCAGGGCCGTCGATTTCATAACCACATATTTCGTTTGGCAGCGCGAACAGGGGCCGACAATGCCGCACCCTGCCCGCTCAAGCCCAGAACTTTTCCCGAACGGTTGCCGGGCGCATGCCGTCCGGCGTTTCCACTTCCAGCCGAGTTCCTTCGGCCCAATGGCTAAGCCGAACCATACCAATGGCGACGTTTGTCTGAAAGTCGGGAGACCACGCGGCCGAGGTCACCTGACCCACCCGCTGGCCATCAGCGTAGCACGGCCAAACCCTGTCACATCCCGGGACGCGATCGCCGGCTATTTCAATGGCGCGGATCTGCTGAACCGGGCCTTCCTTGGCCACGCGCAACAGCGCATCCCGGCCGATACAGCCAATCGCGGTATGCGTGTTGCAAAACCGACCCAGCCCGCATTCATGCGGGGTATTGTCGTCGGTCATGTCGTTGCCATAGGACAGAAGACCACCCTCGATCCTCTCGATCAGGTTGGGACAGCCCGCGCGCACGTCCAGATCCTCGCCCGCCGCCATCAAGGCGTTCCATAGCGGCATGCCGATGTCGCCACCTTCGACATAGATCTCGAAACCGCCCTGCTTGGAATAACCCGACCGCGCAATGGCCAGATCACGCCCCTCGAAACTGAACATGCCAAACCGGAAGAAGCGGACATCGCGCACCCGATCCCCGAAAACGAGGGCCATCAGGTCATCGGACTTTGGTCCCTGAACGGCCAGGGGCGAAACATCCGGTTCGTCCACGAGCACGTCCAGCCGGTAACCGTTGGCAATGCCCTTGACCCAGAGCAGCAGGTCGCTGTCCGCAATCGAGATCCACCAGCGGTCCTCGGCCAGCTTGACGGCAACCGGATCGTTCAACATGCCGCCGGTTTCATCGACAATCGGCACGTAATAGCACTGCCCCGGTAGCATGCCGCGCAAGTCGCGCGGGGTCAGCATCTGCATCAGTCGCCCGGCATCAGGTCCACGCAACTCGACCTGCCGCTCGCAAGCCACGTCCCAGACCTGCACCGCTTTCTTCAGGTGGTGATAATCCGCCTCGACGCTTTCAAACACCGTCGGCAGCAGCATTCGGTTGTAAACAGTGTAGCCTTTGACCCCGGCGGCTTCGACACCGTCGGAAAAGGGAGTGCGCCTGACCCGGCGCGAGGGAGAAATCATCGCCATATCAGGCGTCCTCCGGCATGAGTTTCGTTTCGTGAACCAACGGTCGGAACCGTTTGGACTATGTCAAAGCCAGGCTTCGACGGCGTCCCTCAACGGATGGCCGTCTGTTCGCCAGGCAGAGCTTGGTCAGGCGCGAATGCGCTCGATCGGCTCAATCCTCCCGTCAGCGCGGGCCGTGCCAATCGATCTGGCAGATTTCGGCGGAGCGCCCATCGAAATCCCAGACCCGGCCATAGGCGCGCAGCTTGCCCTTGGACGCTGTCGCCACCGTGACATCCGGCCCCATCCAGTACTGAGTGTTGGTCACGACCAGATCGGTTTCGGGATCCTTGCCAGCGACCGGGGCAACGACACCCTGGATCTTGCGGCCAACGGTGATGTGACGCGTCTTTCCCTCGGTCTCGTAGGTCACCGGTTGACGCTCGTGGCCCAGGATTTCACCGACGAGGATCTGGAACAGGCCTGTTGTCCCCTTGGCCGCACCCGAGAAGATCGCGACCAGCGCGTCATATTGCGCATCCGTGGAACGGTCGTCGATGAACAACCCAACCTTCCAGTTGCCACGGCTCATCATGCCCGGGATCTCGATCATCAGACCGATGTTCAACCCGCTTAGATCAATGTCGCCATAAGCACCTTGGTCGATCCGTACACCGCCCCAGGTCTGGCAGTGCCCCTCGGTCGGGGGATGCTTGCCCAGGCTGATCACGCAGGGACAGAACACCGTGCAGTTGCAGTTCAGGATCAACTCTCCCTTGACCGTCCAAGGCACCGTGCCCAATTCGTCCAAAGCCATGTGATATCTCCCTTTTCCCTATATCGTCATCCAGATGGTCCAGCCTGCCCAGACGAACAGGCAGTACCCCAAAGGCCGTGTTACATGGCGGCCAATATCGGGGAGTTTCTCCAGCACCATGATCACCGTAGCCAAGCCCATAAAGGCCAGGTTCATCACCCCGCCGACAAAGGCCAACAGCATCAGTGCCCAGCAACAGCCAAGGCAGACAAGACCCAACCGGGCGCCGTTGCGCAACGGTCCCTCGTCCCAATGCTGCATGAAAAAGGTCAGCGGTTGGCGGCATTTGCTGAGACAGGCAGCCTTGATCGCCGAAAATTGATAGGTGCCAGCGCCAATCAGCAGGCCCGCCGACAAGAGAGCCGACCGGCTGTCGCCAAATCCACCAAGAAAACCGGCACTTAACAGAGCGAATTGCATCCCGGCCGCCAGTACAGAGAAACCCAGCCAGACCAGCAGGTACCCCCCAAGCAGTGCGCCAAACCGCGTGCCCGGGGCAGTATGGGACAGATCCTCGTAGGTGGCCAGCGCAGGCAGGGCAGTGGGGGCCATCATCGCAGCGGACATTAGCGCCCACATGAAAACCATTCTTCCGAACCCGGCTACTTCGGGTGTCAAGGTACAGAGATCGCGCCAGAAATCCGCACCATAGACGGCATCCGCAACCCGCATTTCGGCCGGAATTGCCATCAGGAACAGAGCAGACCACGCGCCCAGGATAAGAACGAACAGGAGGATCCAGTGCCCCCCTGTCATCGACCTGATCCGTTCGGCAACGATGGCCTTCATTCCGCACTCCAGCTATCAGCTTATGCGACTCACGCGTTGACACTTAAATGTCAGACTTTTAAATGTCAGACAAATAAAATGTTCCAACCCCGAAGATCCGCCAAACCAGGACCCCAGGAACGTGCCATGAAAATCGACCCCAACAGTTCCGCCGATCTCTCGGCTCAGATTGCCCAGGCGATCAAGGATGCCATCGTCGAAGGCCGGTTGATCGTGGACGAGCGCCTGCCGTCTGAGGCGGAACTGGCTGACCAGTTCCAGGTCTCACGCCCCACCGTGCGCGAAGCGCTGAAACGCTTGGCGGCGCAATCGCTGATCCGCACCCAGCGCGGTGCGTTTGGCGGGGCCTTTGTCAACCGGATCAGCTTCGAGGATGCCTATTCCCAACAGATCACCACCTCGACCCTGCTCTTGTCGATGAACGCGGTCAGTTTCGATACCGCTTGCGAGGCACGCTTTGCGCTGGAGCGCGCCTGTGCTCCGTTGTCGGCGCGGCGACGCACGCCGGATCACCTGGCCACCATGCGAGCCGAGATCGTGCGTCAGAGCCAGCCGGGGTTGAGCGACGAAACTTTTTGCGCCTCGGACGTGACATTTCACAGGGCATTGGTGGATGGCGCCGGAAACCCGGTGCTGTCCTACCAACTGGCCGGAGCCGTCGAGGCCATGCAGCCGCTGATGAACATGATCACCTTCACCGCCCGCTCGCGCGAGGTGATCGTGGGGCTGCATACGCGCATTGCCGACGCGATCGAGGCCCGCGATGCCGCGGCCGCCGACGCGGCCCTGGTCGAACTGACCACCTATACGATGACACTCAAGGACAGCGTGATGGCCGCACGCGCTGCGGCACGTGAAACCCTGGGCGGCTGACATCGGCCCATTCAGATCAAGCCGCAAGCACGAATTCCGTCCCGGCAGGTCGGGATCCCGTTGCACTTGCGCACCAAGCGATTATATTCGTCGTGTTCCCTCGGGGACTATGGACATAAACGCGCTCGTAATAAGCGGATCGGACCCGGGGGCGGTACCCGGCGGCTCCACCAGATACCCTCGTTGGGGGACAATGGGGCCGAAATAGGATCGACGGACGTCTAAAGGAGTTTGCTTTGTCTCGGCGGGGTACCACCGTTATCGGTCCGTAAAGCATAATTGCCAACGACAATCGTGCTCCGGTTGCTCTGGCTGCGTAAGCAGTCCGAAAAACCGAAACTTAAGCCCTTGCGCCTAGCAGCGTAAGGCGGGGTTCGCAGGTACCTGGCAACAGAAACCTGCATTTTCCTTTCATATGTTTGTACTTTTTTTGCTGCTTGTGCCGCTTTTGTTCAGCTTTCATTCACCATTGCCCCCAATGCTGTACCTGACAGCGATGGAGGATCAGATGGACAAATCCGAGTTGTTGAAAGAATGGTATTCCCAGGTTTGGGAGCAAGGAAATATCGACGCGATTGATGAGTTTTTTGCGGCCGACACGATGGCCGACGGGCTGATCCCAGAGATGCAGGTAGGGGCTGACGATTTCAGGGATTTTGTTTCCGCCTTCAAGTATCATCTGGGCGAGATCCGCGTGGATATCCCAAAGATTATCGAGAACGGCGATTGGGCCAGTGCAATCTTGCATGTGCACACGTCAAGGGCCGACAACGGAGCGCCAATCGAGGTCACGGGTCAGGTCATGGTCCGGTACAAGGACAACAAGATCGTCGAAGCCTACAATCAGTTCGACCTGATCTCGCTGTTCGAGCAACTTGGCCAGATGCCGGCCGACACGTTGCCAATCTGCATGACGGGTCAGCGCCTCGAATGGGCCTGATCTGTTGCGGCGACGCCTGACTGGTGCATTGACACCCCCTGCCCTGTTGCACTAGCGATAGGGTCATGGGGTCGCTTGCGAACGCCCCGTGAGGCTCCGGCCCAAGTTTCGCATGTATCCTTTGACGAGAGGAGCATGCCATGGCTGCGCCAAATGAAATCACTGTACCCCAGTTGCTACGCCTGATCGGCACACCGAATTGCCCGGTTCTGGTGGATATCTCGATCGACGCGGATTTCGCAGACGATCCGTTCCTGATCCCCGGCGCCTTTCGCCATCCACACACCGACTATGACGGGCTCGTCGCGCGTCTGGCCGGGCGGCGTTGCATCGTCATCTGTCAACAGGGCTTCAAGCTTAGCCAAGGATTGGTGGCTCGCCTTCGAAACGACGGGCACCTGGCCGAATACCTTCAGGGCGGCAACCATGGCTGGCGCGGGAACCCGGACGCCCCCTGCATTCCCGCGACAGCGATCCCCGCATCGGTTCAGGGTGCCACGCTCTGGGTCACTCGCCACCGACCCAAGATCGACCGAATTGCATGCCCCTGGCTGATCCGGCGTTTCGTGGACCCCTCGGCAAGGTTTCTTTTCGTTTCACCCGACCAGGTCCAGGGCGTCGCCGAGTGGTACGGTGCGACACCTTTCGACGTGGAAAACGTCTTCTGGTCACATCGGGACGACAAATGCACCTTCGACACCATGCTTGATGAATTCGGTTTGCGAACCGAGGCGCTTGACCGGCTGTCCGTGGTTGTACGCGCAGCCGACACCGAACGGCATCAGATTGCGCCACAGGCGGCGGGGCTGCTGGCGATTTCAGTTGGTTTGTCGCGCCAATTCCGCGACGATCATGACCAACTGGCCGCCGGCATGGTGCTCTATGACGCGCTCTACCGATGGGCGCGCGATGGGCATGGCGAAGGCCACGACTGGCCTGAGGGCCGCAGATCATGACACCTTCGCGGTCGGAACTTGTCCGGGTTTTTGGGAGAATCGGGCTGCTGTCCTTTGGCGGGCCAGCGGCCCAGATCGCCCTCATGCACAGGGAGTTGGTCGAAACCCGCCTCTGGCTGGATGAAACGACATTCCTCCGCGCGCTTTCTCTGTGCATGTTACTGCCCGGCCCCGAAGCCATGCAGTTGGCCACCTATGCGGGCTGGCGACTGCGGGGGGTGCCAGGCGGCCTGATCTCGGGAGGTTTGTTCGTCTTACCCGGTGCGTTGGTGATCTCCGCTCTTGTGGCGCTCTATGTCTTGTTTGGCGATTTACCGCTGGCTCATGCGGGCTTTCTGGGGATCAAGGCCGCGGTTATAGCCATCGTTGTGCAAGCATTGCGCAAACTCAGTTCCAAGACACTGACAAACCGTTCAGCCTGGGTGATTGCCGGTCTCTCCTTTATCGCAATTTTTGCGTTTGCCCTGCCGTTCCCCCTGATTGTCTGCGCCGCTGGCTTCTGGGGATACCTATGTGCCAAACCGGCCGATGCTCCCCTTCCCCGATCCAAGTGGCAATACCCGGCGCCCGGAACGATGATCCCCTGGCTGGTGCTCTGGCTTACCCCCATTTTCGGACTACATTTCCTTGGGCCGACCCTGCTCGCGGACCTCGGCTGGTTATTCGTCAAGCTTGCGGTGGTCACATTCGGCGGCGCCTACGCGGTCTTGGCCTATATGACGCAGACAGTCGTTGAACATCATCAATGGATTTCGACCACACAGATGATCGACGCCCTGGGTCTGGCAGAGACCACACCCGGGCCATTGATTCTGGTAACGCAGTTCGTTGCAATGCTGGCCGGCTATATGGCCGGTGGTCCGGCAATGGCCCTGGCCGCCGGTGTGGTCGCGCTTTGGGCAACGTTTATTCCCTGTTTCCTTTGGATCTTTTCGACGGCACCCATCCTGGACCAAGTCGCCGGTCGCCCCAGACTCGCGGCCGCACTCAAAGCAATTACATCCGCCGTGGTCGGAGTGATCCTGAACCTCTCCTTATGGTTCGGAATGCATGTCCTTTTCGGAGAGGTCGCTTTCTTAAGCCTTGGACCAGTGGCTTTCTGGTCTCCCGTCTGGGCCAGTTTCGACCTCTTGGCGGCATCCTTGTCTGCGTTTGCAGCGACCTTGGTATTCGTCCTGAACCTCGGGATTGGGGTGACCCTGGCGCTCATGATTGCAGCTGGCATGGCCAGCTATTTCTTCTGACCGAAAATAGCCGCGTGCAATCTCTTTTGTTTCCGTCCGAATCTTTTATGCTGAAGCTCAATTTCGAATTGGGGACACAACATGTCGCGAGGCATCGACTACGGAAATCTGATGCATACCGCCATGCGCGGGCTGATCAAAACAGTCCTAGGCGACGTGGAACACAAGGGGCTCCCCGGAGCTCATCATTTTTTTATCACCTTCGACACCAGACATCCCGATGTCGGTCTCGCTGATTGGCTTTCAGATCGATATCCCGGCGAGATGACGATCGTAGTGCAACATTGGTACGAAAACCTCCATGTTGACGACGATGGGTTTTCCATCACGCTGAACTTCGGTGACACGCCTGAGCCGCTTTACATCCCCTTCGACGCCATCAAGACCTTTGTCGATCCGTCCGTTGAGTTCGGTTTGCGCTTTGAAAGCCCGGACGCAGATGAAACAGACGATGTGGATGAAGACGAAGAGGACGACGAAGAGCGGCATTCGGATGCGGAAGTCGTTTCCCTGGACAGCTTCCGCAAGCACTGATACCGGGACCTGTTCGGAATAGGTTTAGGTTTGGCTGGACTCTACCAGTCGGTGCTGTGGTTACTGCTTTTGCAGAAAAGTCTCGACAGAGCGCTCCATCACGCCATTCTTTAGCCGAGAAAACTCCAGCATCAATCCGCCATCGACCAAAGTCCGGTCGAATTGCTGCATCTCGTATCCGCCGTCGTCTGACACGAAGAGCGAATAGACCGTCATGGTATCGCCAACGATCCGTCCCCAAACATAGGGTTCGCCTTTCATCGGGTCGAGTTGGACCACATGACCAAAGACGTTCCGCGTCATCGCTGCTGAATAAATGCCCTCTCTGGCGCTGGGAAGAAAATCGACTGAATAGTCGCTCTCCTTTATCCTGCCGTCAGGTTTCTGGATCGTCGTCGACCAACTGACGTTGAATCCATCCTTAGTTTCTTGAATAGAGACGCTCATATCTCGCGGTTCGGTACTGCCATCGGCCCGGATAAGGTCCGCATTTCCTTCGTATTCGCCCACGAACTGCTCAATATCTGCTGCGCTGACCGGATTAGTCAAAAGCAAAACAGACAAAAATAAGAACGAAAACAGCCATATCGCACGGGACGGAAGGCTAAGGATCGCGATACGCATTGAGGCCTCCAATGACTGACTTGTGTTGTTCATATTACCCGGCTGCGCGCAGGTAACAACGCATGAGTCTTCTATGGCTGATAAAAACTATGTTCTGATCGGAAACGGAGGCCCAATCCCTCTTGCACCGACGGGGCGACCGGTCAAATCTGAGGCCAACCGGTGAGTGGAGGCATACATGGCAGGAACACGCATAGAAACTGACAGTTTTGGCCCACTCGACGTACCTGCCGACAAGTATTGGGGGGCGCAGACCCAGCGCTCGATCCAGAATTTCCCCATCGGGTGGGAGCGTCAGCCCGTCGCCATCGTCCGCGCGCTGGGCGTAGTAAAAAAGGCCTGCGCCCTGCGCAACCGCGAAACCGGCGCGCTGGTCACGGAGCTGGCCGACGCGATAATTGCCGCCGCCGAAGAGGTGATCGCGGGCAAGCTGGACGATCACTTCCCGCTGGTGGTCTGGCAAACCGGTTCGGGGACCCAATCGAACATGAATGCCAACGAGGTGATCGCCAACCGTGCCATCGAACTCTTGGGCGGCCAGCTAGGCAGCAAGGCCCCGGTGCACCCCAACGACCACGTGAACATGGGGCAATCCTCGAACGACACCTTTCCCACCGCGATGCATGTGGCGGTGGCGATGACCGCGCGCGACGTGCTGCTGCCCGGGCTGCGCGCCCTGCTGGCGGGGCTGGAGCAGAAGGCCGAGGAATTCCGCGATATCATCAAGATCGGCCGCACCCATACGCAGGACGCGACGCCGCTGACCCTGGGACAGGAGTTTTCGGGCTATGCCCACCAGACCCGTATGGGGCTGGCCCGGGTCGAAGCCGCCCTGCCTGGCATCTATGAACTGGCTCAGGGCGGCACCGCCGTGGGCACCGGCCTGAACACACGCGAAGGCTGGGCCGAGGCGGTGGCCGCCAACATGGCCCGGATCACCGGCCTGCCGCTGGTCAGTGCGCCCAACAAGTTCGAGGCGTTGGCCGCCCATGACGCGATGGTGTTCCTCTCCGGCGCGCTGGCAACGGTGGCGGGCAGTTGCTACAAGATCGCAAACGATATCCGCTTTCTGGGTTCTGGCCCCCGCTCGGGCCTGGGGGAACTGATCCTGCCCGAAAACGAACCGGGCAGTTCGATCATGCCGGGCAAGGTCAACCCGACCCAGGCCGAGGCGCTGACGCAGGTCGCCGCCCATGTGATGGGCAATGACGCGGCGATCAAGTTCGCAGGCTCGCAGGGGCATTTCGAACTCAATGTCTATAACCCCATGATGGCCTATAACCTGTTGCAATCCATGCAGCTTCTGGGCGATTCGGCGGACAGTTTCACACAGCGGATGCTGCTTGGCATCCGCGCCAACACCGCCCGGATCGACCAGTTGATGCGCGAAAGCCTCATGCTGGTCACCGCGCTGGCGCCGACCATCGGCTATGACAACGCCACCACGGTCGCAAAGACCGCGCACAAGAACGGCACCACCCTGCGCGAAGAAGCGGTGCGGCTGGGCTTTGTCGACGGTGAGACCTTTGACCGGGTGGTACGCCCCGAACAGATGATCGGGCCGCGCGACTGATGGGAAAGCCGGTCAACCTCAACCAGTTCCGCAAACAGAAGGTGCGCGCCGAGAAAAAGGCGCGCGCGGACGAGAACGCGGTGAAGTTCGGCCGCAGCAAGGCCGACAAACAGCTGGAGCGCGCCCGCGCCGACAAGGCCCGGCGCGATCATGACGGCCACGAGGTCGAGGAATGAGCGGCCGCCCCGTCAAACGTTCGCTGACGCTGCGAGGGCACCGCACCTCGGTCTCGCTCGAGGATCCGTTCTGGCGGGCCTTTCGCGCGATCGCAAAGGAGAAAGATATACCAGTCAATGTTCTGGCGGGCGATATTGATGCCGCGCGCGACCCCGAGACCGGCCTCGCCTCGGCCATCCGCGTGTATGTTCTGGGCTGGTATCAGAGCAGGCGGTGAACCCGGGTTGACAGCACTAGGACGCCTGACCTACAAACTCTAGGACACGCATCCTAGAGGTTGGATATGGTACAGGCACAGACTCGCGACCAGATCGTCGCCGCCGCCGATGACCTGTTCTACCGGCAGGGATTCGCGCAGACCTCGTTTGCCGATATCGCAGCGGCTGTGGGCATCTCGCGCGGCAATTTCTATTATCACTTCAGAACCAAGGACGAGATCCTGACCGAGGTGATCCAGTTGCGATTGGCCCGCACCGCGCAGATGCTGGCGGAATGGCAGGGCGACGGTGACACCCCCCGTGCCCGCATCGCCAGTTTCATCGACCTGATGATCATGAGCCGGGCCAAGATCACCCGTTACGGCTGTCCCGTGGGCTCGCTCTGCACCGAACTCAGCAAGCTTGACCATGCCGCGCAGGGGCAGGCCAACGGGCTGTTCACCCTTTTCCGCGACTGGTTGCAGCGCCAGTTCGCCGAGGCGGGTCTTGGTGCGGAGGCGTCCGCACTGGCGATGCATCTGCTGGCCCGCAGCCAGGGCGCTGCGACCCTGGCGCAGAGCTTTCACGACGAGGGGTTCCTTCGCACCGAGGTGGCGGAGATGCACCGCTGGCTGGATGACACACTTTCCCGAACAACTTGAGGACACAAAGAGATGTTTCTGATCTTGCTGAAATTCTCCACCAACAAAGCCCGGGCGCCCGAATTCATGGCCAACCATGTCGATTGGCTGAAACAGGGATTTGATGATGGTGTCTTTGACCTTGCGGGCAGTCTTCAACCTCAGCTAGGCGGCGGCATCCTCGCGCGGTCCGCCTCGCGCGCCGAGGTTGAGGCCCGCGTCGCCGCGGACCCCTTTGTGGTCGAGGATGTGGTGACCGCCGAGGTCCTGGAGCTTACGCCGTCGCGCGCCAGCGCCGATTTCACCTTCCTGCTGCCCGAGGCTGCCGTATGAGCGGCACTGTCCCTGGCCCCGACGGCCAGCCGCGCTGCCGCTGGTGTCAGGCGGCGCCGGAATTCTTCGACTATCACGACCGCGAATGGGGCTATCCGGTGGATGACGACCGGCGCCTCTTCGAGAAGCTCTGCCTTGAAAGCTTTCAGTCCGGCCTCAGCTGGCGCACCATCCTGGCCAAGCGCGAGAATTTCCGCGCCGCGTTCGACGGGTTCGACTGGACCCGCATCGCTGTCTATAACGACACGGATGTTGCCCGCCTGCTGGGCGATGCCGGTATCATCCGCCATCGCGGCAAGATCGAGGCGGTGATCAACAATGCCCGTCGTATGGATGATCTGCTGGCTGAGCATGGTAGCCTAGCCGCCTATGTCTGGTCCTACGAACCCAAGCCCGAGGACCTGCCCGAGCCGCAGACTGCCAGCATCATCCCCGCCTCGACCGCGATGTCGAAAGATCTGAAAAAACGCGGCTGGAAATTTGTTGGCCCCACCACGGTCTTTGCCTTCATGCAGGCGATGGGGTTGGTCAACGACCACGCGCGGGGCTGCGCCATGCGCGACAAGGCGGCGCGGCTGCGGGCCGAATTCACGCTGCCCAAATGAAAACGGGCCGCGATATCGCGGCCCGGTTCCCGATCTGCGCCCGATTTACAGCGAGGCGCGATAGATCTTGTCGATATTGCCGCCTAGGGCTGCGTTGAACTCGGCATCCGACTGCCGTTTCGACAGACCCTCGGTCAGCGCACGCGAGAACGAGGCAATCATCTTGCCGTTCCGGCTGAGCAGATCGCAGGCCTGATCGGTGGAATAGCCACCCGACAGCGCCACCACTCGCACCACACGGGGATGATCGGCTAGAGCGTCATAAAGATTGGCGGTGCTGGGAATGGTCAGTTTCAGCATCACATCCTGCCCATCGGCCAGCGTGTCGAGATGCTTCAGAATTTCCTCCTTCAGCATCTCTTCGGCCTGCGCCTTGGTGGTCGAGTGAATGCTCACCTCGGGTTCGACGATCGGCACCATGCCGGCGGCGACGACTTCGCGTGCGACGTCGAACTGCTGCGCCACCACGGCGGCAATGCCTTCGGCATTGGCCTCGTGGATGACCGAGCGTTCCTTGGTGCCGAACACGCCTTCGGCCTTGGCCAGGGTCGCGGCCAGGCCTGGGATCGGCTTCATCAGCTGCACGCCATTGGCCTCGTCTTCGAGACCCTTGTCAATCTTGAGGAAGGGCACCACACCTTTGACGTTCCACAGGTAATCGGCCACGCCACGACCCTCGATGCTCTCGCCCAGGGTGCGTTCGAACAGGATCGCGCCGATCACCTTCTTGCTGGTGAAATCGTCGGCCAGGATGATCCGGGCGCGCATGCGCTGGATCTCGGCGAACATCTCTTCCTCGGATCCGTATTGCGCCGCGTCCACACCATAAAGCGCCAGCGCCTTTGGGGTCGAGCCGCCGCTCTGATCCAGGGCCGCAATGAAGCCCGCGCCATTTGCCATCTGTTCGCGCATTTGTGCCTTGGACATATGTCTTTCCCGTCTAAATGATTCCGCTTGGCACCGCATACAGTATGGCAAACGCGGATGGTAGGATGTTAGCGCTCAACCACGCGCAGCCAGATGCCATCCGCGGCCCGCACGGTCAGATGCGCCACCGGAACCGGCTCGCGCCCCGCGATCCGCTCGAACCGGAACCGCCGCAGCAGCATCGACAGGATCAGCGGCCCCTCGACCATGGCAAACCCCGCCCCGGTGCAGACGCGCGCGCCCGCCGAAAACGGCATATAGGCGCTGCGCTGGCAGGTCTTGCCATTCTCGGTCTGCCAGCGGGCCGGGTCGAAGTCGTCGGGCCGCTCCCACAGGCGCTCATGCCGGTGCAGGTGCCAGGGGCTGAGCACGATCTGCGCGCCCCTAGGCACATCGCGGTCGCGGAACCGCTCGGGGCAAGTCGTTTCGCGCACCATCATCGGCACGGGCGGGTACAGGCGCAGCGCCTCGCGGAACACATCGCGGCTGAGGCGCAGTTTCGACATTACGCTGAAGTCCGGCGCACGGTCCAGCGCCCTCGCCTCTTCGGCCAGCCTGTCCTGCCAGTCAGGATAAAGCGCCATCAGGTACAGCGTCCAGGCCAGCGCCGAGGCGCTGGTTTCGTGCCCGGCCAGGAAAAAGATCGCCACCTGATCGACCATCTCGTCGGTGTCGAACCGGTCGCCTGTCTGCGGGTCGGTGGTGGTCATGATCTTGGTGGCCAGGTCATCGGGCGCGGTGCCGGCGCGGATCTCCTCCATCCGGGTATTGGTCAACTGCCGGATCAGCCCCCGGATTACCGCCGCGTTCCGCCGGGTTTCGCGCGAATGGAACCGGGGCACCCAGCGCGGCACCGGCACAAAGGCCGCAAGGTTCAACAGCGGCTGCGCCCGCTGATAGGCCCGGAACCGGGTGAACACCTGCGCCGCCACCTCATGTTCGATCGGGATCGAGAACAGGGTGCGAAAGATCACATCCGCCGCCGCGTGGCTGGTGACCTCTTCGATCTCGGACTCCCGCCCGGCCTGCGCCGCCAGCCGGTTCACCGCCGCCTCGGAGGCCGCCCACATGGCAGGAAAGGTATCGCGCAGGCGCCCGCCTTCGAATGCCGGGTCGATGATGCGCCGCTGGCGCTTCCAGGTCTCGCCATTGGTCAGAAAGACCGAATTACCCAACAGCGGCCGCAACCCCTCGCTGATGCGGTTCGACTTGGGGAAATCATCGGGACGCCCCTTCAGCACCGTGTCCACCAGATCGGGCTGGTTCACCAGATACGAGCGAAAGAAGGGCGTGCGGAACTCGGCCATCCAGGCGCGGTACAGCCGCGCGGGCTGCGCCGACAACAGGTCCTGGCGGAACAGTTTGAGATAGCGCCAGAGCGAAACCTTGTCCGGGCGCGCGGGGGGTTTGGGCGGGATCATGGGGCGCCCATATCGGTATATTTGCTCACCGCCCGGTCGATCCGCGATTTCGACGGCGCCCGGTCGCGATAGCGCGCGGCCAGCGTCTGCGGCCCGGCGGTGATGCGGAAATAGTCATAGTCCCCCACCTGATCGAAGGCGCAGAGATACTGGAAATGCAGCCGGAAGAAACGCCAGCGCAGCTCGGCCCAGCGGGCCGGGCTGAGCGTCTGGGTAAAGGCCGCCGACAGCACCAGCGGCCAGCGCTTGCCCGTCGCTGGGGCAACCCCGCTGACCGCCACCGGATCACACAGCGCGAAGGCACAGCCATCACCCGGCGCCGAGACATCGACCCAAGACAGCTCGTCGCGCGCGCAGAGATAGTGCAGATCGGCGCGCAGCCGCTGCGCCTCGGGCAGGAACGACACCATCGGCACCACCTGCCCCAATGTCAGAAACCCCAGCGCCGGACCGTCCGCGGGCACCCTGCCCGCGCGGATCAGATCGGCCAGCACCGACACGCCCACATGCGCGCCCGAGGAATGGCCCACCACCAGCACCTCGTCGGCCTCCCCCGAAAGGGCCTCGGCGATCCGGTCGGCGAAATCGCCGATCCGCGCCTCCAGCTCGGGCGGATTGGCGCCGCGCCAGCGCGCCGAATAGGCATAGTCATGCATCAGGTAATAGGCAAAGAAGGTGCCGTCCTTGACCCGGAACCAGCGCAGCAGGTAGACCGCCGCGCCCGCGCCCGCGCCCATCCCGGCCAGCGCGGCAAGCGGCCATCCGGTCAACCCACCCAGCCGCCAACCCAGCCAGACCAGCAAGAGCGCCGCCAACAGCTGCGCCAGCAGCATCCCCACCGGGTAAAGCGCCGCAATCACCGGCCCCTTCCGCAGCCGCATCAGCCGCCAGAGCACGCCCGAAGCGATATAGGTCCAGGCGGTGCGCGCCAGCTGCGCATAGGTGGCCGGGATCGAGTTCGACATGCTGCCGCGCACGATATCCGACCAGACCAGCACCTCGACATCCGCCTCAACCGCCTCCCCCTCCTGTTCAGAGCTGACATGCCAGCCATAAGGGCCCTTGGTGGTCTTGGGCTTGAGCGTGACGGAATAGCCCGAGATCCGCGTCTGCTCGGCGCTTTCCTTGCGATATAGCTCGCGATAACGGCGGGGATGAATCGGGTCGTAGCCGGGGATATAGAACACCCGGCGTCGGCGCACCTGACCTGCGGATGGGACACTGCTCATGGCTCGACCTCTTTGGGCCAAACCTAGCGCATCACTGGGACAAGATTAAGCCCAAGCAATGACAATCCTTCTGCTTCTTGCTGGCTGAAGATACTCTCGGGTGGCGTCGGGCCAAGGGCCCGGCGGCGGGGGGAGTAGACAGCGCCCCGGACCTGATTAGCCCAGCACCGCCATTGCCGGGAAGGTCTCCAACAACCACCAGCTGAACTGAGTGAACAGGCCGGTAACCAGCATGATGCCGACAAACAGCAACAGCCCGCCCATCACCTTTTCGATCAGCCCCATATACGGCTTGACCCGGTTCATAAGCGCCATCGAGCGGCTGAGGAACATGGCCGCCAGCAGGAAGGGAACCCCCAGCCCCGCCGCGTAGACACCCAGCAACAGCGTGCCCCGCGCCACCGAGGCCTCGGACGCCGCCAGCGACAGGATCGCACCCAACTGCGGCCCGATACAAGGTGTCCAGCCAAAGGCAAACGCCAGCCCCAGCACATAGGCCCCAAACACCGACCCCCCCGCGTCACCGGTCTGCATCCGCGCTTCACGATCCAGCAGCGGAATGCGAAAGACGCTCAGAAAGTGCAGGCCGAACACAATGACCACCACGCCCGAGGCCTTAGCGAACAGCTCCTGATTGGACAGCACAAAGGCGCCAAAGGCCGAAGCCGTGAACCCCAACAGCAGAAAGACGGTCGACAGACCCAGCACAAAGAACAGCGCCGCCAGCGTCGCCTTGCGCCGGGCGGCGGCCTGGTCCTGGATCTCGCCCAGGCTCACCCCGCTCATATAGGCCAGATAGGGCGGCACGATGGGCAGCACACAGGGGCTGAGAAAGCTGACGATCCCGCCAAGGAGCGCCACGAACATGGCGGGTAAAAGCCCCGCGTCGATGATCTCTATTCCAAACATGTCCTGCACATAGGTGATCGTGGGAGCCACGTCACGGGGCCATGCGGTCACATCCTCGTGGCCCTGTTGTAGCAATGTCGCGCCGGGCGCTGGACAGGCGCGCGGCCCGGGCGTATCTGCGGGGCATGACCAACGATTTCGAGACCCTCGACGCGCTGGGGCTGCTGTGCCCTCTGCCCGTGCTCAAGGCCCGCAAGCGGCTGAAGTCCATGGCGCCCGGCGCGGTGCTGCGGCTGCTGGCCGACGATCCGGCGGCGGTTGTGGACGTGCCCCATTTCTGTGCCGAGGCGGGCCATGCGCTGATCGGCCAAGAGGACGCCGCCGATCACCAGATTTACCTGATCCGCCGCACAAAATGAAAAAGGCGGGTTTCGAGGAGCCCGCCTTTCCATTCTTATTGACCCAGCGACCACCACCCGCGCCGTTTGGGTTTCGGCGGGCTCTCGGGTTCAATATCTGCCTCGGCCACAACCAGTTCTGGCTCAGCCTGTTCCTCTTGTGCCACGACCGGAACTACCGGAGCTGCGGGGATACCTTCGTCTGGCCTGACCGAATCTGCCTCAATGGCTTCGGCGGAAGCAGCGACGGCTTCATGTGCTGGTGCCGCTTCGACATTTGCAGCAACGTGTTCAGTTGTTTCTACAGCGGCGTCGACCATCGGCTGTTCGGCGGCTTCAGCATCACCCGCAACGGCTTCGGCCACGGCAGCTTCGACCACGGCGTTTTCTTCGACACCCACGGTTTCCGAGGATGCCCCGTCTGTCACGCTGGCCTTAGCGGTATCCGTATCAGCCTCCGCCTTCTTGCTGCGACTGCTACTGCGCGGTTTGCGCGGCTTGGCGGTTTTTTTCGCGGGCTCGGGCACGGCCTCTGATTCGACCTCGGTCTCGCCTACAGCCTCAACAACCACCACTTCCGTTACCGCCTCTTCAATGGTGCCTTCGGCCTTGGCCGGTTTCTTGCGGCTGCGGGTGCGCTTGCGCGGTGCCTTAGTCGCGCTCTCCGCCTGGGCATCCTCTGCCTCGGTCGCGGTTAAAACCACGGCCTCCGATTCAACCGTATCGTCTACGGCTTCGGCCGCGCCTTCATCGCCGGTTTCATCATCGCTATCGGCCTCACGTGTGCTGTCCTCACCGCTATTGCCACCACTCTTGCGCCGACGCCGCCGACGACGTTTACGCTTGGGCTTGCCTTCACCGTCCCCGTCGCCTGGGATTTCGGTGCGCACCTCGTCGGTCTCGTCTTCTTCCTCGGCGACCTCGTCGGCATCGACCTGTTCCATCAGACGAGTATCGACCGAAACCACCGGTGCCTGCACCTGAGGTACCGCTCGCGTCGCAGTCTTGAACTTCTCAAGTTGGAAATCCGGGCTTACCAGATGCGGATCGCCTTCAATACGCACGGACATGCCATAGCGTGCCTCGATCTGCGCGATATGTTCCCGTTTCTGGTTCATCAGGTAGTTGGCAATGCCCACTGGGCAACGAACCAGCACCTCGCGCGAACGGCGGCGCGTACCTTCCTCCTCGATCTGGCGCAGGATGCTCAGCGCCATGTTGTCATCCGAGCGGATCAGGCCAGTGCCGTGGCACGAGGGGCACGGCTGGGTGGTAGCCTCGATCATGCCGGGGCGTAGGCGCTGGCGGCTCATTTCGAGCAGGCCAAAGCCCGAGATCCGGCCCACCTGTATACGGGCGCGGTCGGATTTCAGCTTGTCCTTCAGACGCTTTTCGACGGCGGCGTTGTTCTTGCGTTCGTCCATGTCGATGAAGTCGATCACGATCAGGCCGGCCAGGTCGCGCAGGCGCAGCTGACGGGCCACCTCTTCGGCGGCCTCGAGGTTGGTCTTGAGCGCAGTTTCCTCGATCGAGCCTTCCTTGGTGGCGCGGCCAGAGTTCACGTCGATCGCCACCAGCGCCTCGGTCACGCCGATCACGATATAGCCGCCGGATTTCAGCTGCACCGTCGGGTTGAACATCGAGTTCAGATAGCTTTCCACCTGGAAGCGCGCGAACAGCGGCAGCTGGTCCTCGTACCGCTGCACGTTCTTGGCGTGGCTGGGCATGATCATCTTCATGAAGTCCTTGGCGATGCGGTAGCCACCTTCGCCCTCGACCAGAACCTCGTCGATGTCACGGTTGTAAAGGTCGCGGATCGAGCGTTTGATCAGGTCGCCCTCTTCATAGATCTTGGCGGGCGCGATGGATTTCAGCGTAAGCTCTCGGATCTGCTCCCACATGCGCTGAAGGTATTCGTAGTCGCGCTTGATCTCGGCCTTGGTGCGCTTGGCGCCGGCAGTGCGCACGATCAGTCCGGCACCCTGAGGCACGTCTATCTCGGCGGCGATCTCTTTCAGCTTCTTGCGATCGACTGCATTGGTGATTTTACGACTAATTCCGCCCCCACGCGCCGTGTTTGGCATCAGCACACAGTAGCGGCCTGCCAGAGACAGGTACGTGGTCAGCGCAGCGCCCTTGTTGCCGCGTTCTTCCTTAACCACCTGCACCAGCATGACCTGGCGTACCTTGACCACTTCCTGGATCTTGTACTTGCGCGGACGCGGCTTGCGCGTCGGACGCAGGTCTTCGGCGTCATCTTCTTCGGCAATGGATTCGATGCTGTCGTCTTTCGACGCCGCGTCCGAAGGCAACTGTTCTTCTTTGTCTTCAAGATCCGAAGTGTCGTCATCTTCGGCATCATCGTCGTCGGTATCTGATGCCGCCACTTGGGCAGCATCAGCCCTTGTTACAGACTCTTCGGGTTCTTCGACAGGTGTCTCGGGGACACGTTCCATTGGCGAAAGAGCCTCGGGAAAATCGGCCTCTTCCCCATCATCCGCGAGCAGATCAATGGTCTCCATACCACTGATTTCCGTCTCGGTTACTTCCAGGACTTCTATCGGATCGTCCAATTTTGCGGCAGCGGCCTTGCTGCGCGAGCGGGAGCGGCTGCGCTTGGGCTTTTCATCATCCTCATCCCGCGCCCGCTGTGCCTCGGCGAACGCCCGTTCTTCTTCCATCAGGGCCTGTCGATCGGCGACGGGGATCTGATAATAGTCAGGATGAATTTCAGAGAACGCGAGGAAGCCGTGACGGTTCCCGCCATAGTCAACAAAAGCAGCCTGAAGCGAGGGCTCAACGCGCGTTACTTTTGCCAGATATATATTGCCAGCTAGCTGGCGTTTGTTTTCAGACTCAAAATCGAACTCTTCGACCTTGTTTCCTTCAACCACCACGACCCGGGTCTCTTCCGAGTGGGTGGCATCGATAAGCATCTTCTTTGCCATGTGTCCTTGATGCACCCGGTCATAAGTATACGCCCGGGCGGCCTTACGGTTGCCAAGCGAACAACTTCTGAGGGGTGTCTTGTCTGGGCGATAAGCAACCGCGCGCGGCAAGGTACGGCCGAGAGGCCCCCTGCTGGTCCATTGACTCTTCGCGCGCGCGTCATCGCGGTTCTTCTCCGACAGGCCGGAATATTCCAGACCCGCCCGTTAATTCCCGTCACCCGATTTCTGGGCGAAGGTATTTGCACGCCCCTTCACGGGGCCAATCGGTCTGCTTTGTCTCCGGGATCTGTGCCAACGGGGGCAGAGCAGCGAAACTCTCAGGGTGCGGGCCCATGGGAAAAAAACGCCCGGCCCGTCTGACCACAATAAAAGCAGAGCTGTGGAAAAGACAATGGGCAAAGTGCAGCTTTGCCTTTTGGGCGGGCTTGACCCCACCCAAGCCTGCGTGATCCATGGTCGACATGAACCGCCGATCGGTGATTCTTACCGGGGCCACCACGCTGGCCCTTCCGCGTCTACTCTGCGCCGACGCGCCGGTCACGGTCGTCTTGGTACATGGGGCCTGGGTCGGCAACTGGTACTGGCAGTCGGTAGAGGCGCGGCTGAACGCCCGCGGAATCGCTAGCCGCGCCCCGGATCTACCGGCAACAGATGCCGCAATCGGAGTTAACACTCTGGCGGATCGCCTGGCACAGACTATCGAAGCTGTCGGATCGGCGGTTGTTATGGTGGCTCATAGTGCCGCAGTGCGCATTGCAACCGCGGCCTGGGACAGGGCCCGTAGCTCTGTCAGATCGGTCGTCATGATCGAGGGCCCACTCCCACTTGCCCCGCCGCCTGAGGTTATCCCGGCCGATACCCGTACACTGGAGTATCTCATCGTCAAGGCGCCAGGCATTGTCGACGCCGGTTTATGGCCCGCGCCAGCGGCGCTGCGCGCACGATATGGAGACCGGGTTCGGCCGCAAAGTCTGGCAAGCCTGACGAGCGAGGTCATTTTGAAGAACGGCCCCCTGCCCCCTGAACCCACGCGTTACGCGGTGTCGATGACCGACAGCCCGCTGGCCGGTCTGGCGCGAAAAGCCCAAGGGGTGCCGGGATGGGGCCATGTGACACTATCAGGCACCCATGATGTAGCCGGCAGCGCCCCGGATGCGCTCACCGACCTCATTGCAGCCGTCGCCGATGGCGCTAGTCAGAGGTAATCCGACCTCTGTAACCCGTATTTGGCCATCTTCTCGTTGAGCGTCCGGCGCGGCAGGCACAGTTCGTCCATCACCGCCGCGATCGAGCCCTTGTGCCGCCGCATCGTGTTGTCGATTAGCATCCGCTCGAATGCCTCGACATATTCCTTGAGCGGCTTGCCCTCAGTGGTCATCACCGGCTGCATATCCTCGTGATCGGACATCAGAAGCGAGGCGATGGTTCCGGAACCACGCCGCGCCTGCAACACCGCGCGTTCGGCGATGTTGATCAGTTGACGCACGTTGCCCGGCCAGGGCGCCTGCAACAGTTGCGCCGCCTCCTGCGCGCTGACCTGCGGCGCGACGCAGCCGTATTCCTCGGCGAACTGCTCGCTGAGCCGGGTGAACAGCGTCAGGATATCCTCGCCCCGCTGGCGCAGTGGCGGCATGGTCAGGCGC
Organism: Ruegeria marisflavi; assembly: GCF_025673445.1. NCBI lineage: Bacteria > Pseudomonadati > Pseudomonadota > Alphaproteobacteria > Rhodobacterales > Roseobacteraceae > Ruegeria > Ruegeria marisflavi. The sequence continues at coordinate 37,795 of NZ_JAOVQN010000022.1, read as the reverse complement.
AAAGCGGCAAGACGATAGAACAGATCCGGGCGCAGCACGTCTTCGCTGGTTTTTCCCGCTTCCTGCAGGTTCGAAATCGCGATGATCCGTGTCTCGGCGGGAGTGCCCTGCTCATTCATCACCGACAAGAGCTTGGCCTGAAGCGTATCGCTCAGAGACTCCACATCTTCTAGCACCAGCGTTCCACCGCGCGCCTCCTCAATCGCCGGCAATTGGGCATCCTCTGGAAGCATGGGACCAAACAGCCGCTTTGCCAGCGCATCCTCTTCCAGGGCGGCACAGGAAACGAGAACGAATTTCTTGCCTGCGCGGCTGCCAACCGCGTGCAGCGCGTGGGCCACCAGCGTCTTGCCGGTCCCGGTTTCTCCGTCGATCAGAACATGGCCATCAGCCTGCCCCAAATCCAGGATATCCTCGCGCAGACGCTCCATCACGGGGCTGGTGCCGATCAGCTTTTTGATGATCTGGGACCCATCGCTCAACTCTCTCCGAAGCGCCCGGTTGTCCAGCGTCAGCCTGCGGGCATTGCTCGCACGCTTGGCAAGGTCCGACATGCGATCTGGGTTGAACGGCTTTTCCAGGAAATCGAACGCTCCCACGCGCATCGCCTCGACCGCCATTGGAACATCGCCATGACCCGTGATCATGATCACCGGCAGCGAGCTGTCTGCGCCCATGAGCTTTCTCAGGAATTGCATCCCATCCATGCCGGGCATCTTGATATCCGAAATCACGATACCCGGGTAATCAGGGCCGAGGATCTTCAACGCCTCTTCCGCGCTGGCAAAGGTTTCGGTGTCGTATCCCGACAGAGCCAACCACTGGCTGATCGACTGGCGCATGTCCTGTTCGTCGTCAACAATCGCAATTTTCATGGCCTGAGCCATCCGCGTTACCTCGTCATTCTGCGGCCTCGAGACCGTCTTCCAGGATCGGGAGCTGCATTTCAAAGACCGCCCCCCCGTGTTGCCCGTTGCGCGCCGTCAGACGCCCTCCGAGGTCGTTGACGATCCCCGAGGAGATTGCAAGCCCCAGACCGACTCCGTCGCCTGGCTGCTTGGTCGTGTAGAAGGGTTCGAAAATATTCTCGAAATCCGTAATACCATCGCCATTGTCACGTACTGTCAGGGTCGCCGTTTCACCGGCGGCCAGAATGATCTCAACCTCGGGATTACGGACCGATTTGGTGGCATCCAGTGCGTTCCGCAAGAGGTTCACCATAACCTGTTCGATGCGCATGCGATCCCCCATCACAAGAACCGGACGGTCCGGCAGAATCTGGGTGATCTGAACCTGTCTCTGACGAAGCTGCGGCTCCATCATCGACAGCGATGTGGTCAGCGCCTCGCCCATGTTTATTGGTGAAAAAGCTTCTTGTCCCTTGCGTGCATACGACTTCAGCTGCCTGGTAATTGCGCCCATGCGTTCAATCAGGTCGTCGATGCGTCCAAAGCTGGCCAGTGCCTCCTCCGGCCTATTGCGCCGCAACAAGAGACGGGCGCCCGCCAAATAGGTTTTCATTGCCGCCAGCGGCTGGTTCAATTCGTGGCTGACTGCCGCCGACATCTCGCCCAAGGCGGCGAGTTTCGAGCTTTGCGCCAGGGTCTGCTCTGCCACTTCAAGGGTCTTTTGCACCCGCTCGCGTTCGGCGATTTCCCGCTGTAACCGTGCGTTAAGCGCGCGGAGCTCCGCCGACTCCCGTTGAAACAGGGCCATACGGAAGGCTGTGCGGCGACTCAGCGCGTAGAAGCTAAGTGCGAGAAGAATCGCAAAGCCCATGATTTCCAGAGCCAGAACACCGTTCACCCGCTCCCGGATCGACGAGTAGGTAGAGAAAGACGTCATCTGCCAACCCCGAAATGGAATGCGGCTGTCCATCCGCATCACGGCTTCGCCGCGCAGATAGGCGTCGGCGGGGAGCGCCGTCCAGTCTGCCGTCACCCGTATCGCACGTTCGATGGCATTCTCCGGCGTCTGGCGACTAAGTGCTTCGGCTTCCTGCAAACCCCGCCAGCGGGGTTCGGTGGACAGGATGATTGTTCCTTCGGTGTTGGTTACGAACACCGCATCCGAGATCCCGGACCAAGCACGTTCGAATTTTTGTAAGTCCACTTCGACAACGATGACACCCAGGACTTCGGAACTGTCTTCGATCCTTCGGGAATAGGTGAACCGGTACCCCCCTGCCTCGTGTTGATATGGCGTGAAGACCGTTGCGTTCGAACGCACCGGATCCACAAAATAGGCGGCGGACCGATGCGTCTCTCCCAACCGGTTGCGGTCAGTGGCGGCAACCACGCGCCCATCTCGGTCCAACAGCATCAGAGAAGCGGCACCGATCTCCTCAACAAAGGAAATAAGACGCTGTGTCGACTGCGAGTAATTGCTGGATTGCAGCGCAGAGATCAGCGTCGGATCTCGCGCCAGCAGCTGTGGCACGATGGCGTTGCGGCGCAACTCGCTGAGCAGGTTGCCTGAATAGAGCGCAAGTCGCAGTTCGGCCCGATTTCGGGTGCTTTCCGTGAAACGGTCGGTCAGCAGCCGGTTAGTGACCCAAACCGTAGCCGTGGCGGACACCAGCAGAAACACCAAAGCAAGCCGAACCCGCCAGCTGAGCTGACCGGAGCGGATCCAGCTGGTGTTGTCACCATTTGGACGAAGCGGCTTGTTCATGTGCCCAAGCTACGCCCCTGAGGGGCGCTTCTCAAGTCATGCAGGCGCGAGCACACCGGCCAATGCGCGGAAGAGCGCCGCTCCGTCCGTGCCGCCGTGGCCGGCATCCGCCGCCCGTTCGGGGTGTGGCATCATCCCCAGCACCCGGCGGTTTTCGGACAGGATACCGGCGATATCCCCGCACGAGCCATTGGGGTTCTCGGCATAGGTGAACGCGACGCGATCCTGATCGCGCAACATCGCCAACGTCTTGTCATCGGCATAATAGTTGCCGTCATGATGCGCGATCGGAATACCGATCACGTCGCCCGCATTGTAGCCTTGGGTGAATACACTGTCCGAAGTCGCGACTTTCAGACCGACAGTCTTGCAGATGTATTTCAGGCCAGCATTGCGCAACAACGCGCCGGGCAGGATGCCTGTCTCGGTCAGGATCTGAAAACCATTGCAGACACCCATGGCATAACCGCCGCGTTCAGTATGCTCGACAACGGCCTTACAGATCGGCGATTGGGCCGCGATCGCACCGCAGCGCAGATAGTCGCCATAGCTGAAACCTCCGGGCACACCGACGATATCGAGCCCCGCCGGAAGGCTGGCATCCTTGTGCCACACCATGGTGACATCGAATCCGGCCTGTTCAAAGGCCACGGCCAGGTCCCGGTCACAGTTCGATCCGGGGAAAACGACAACAGCAGCGCGCATGAGCGGGACCTCCTAGGTCTGAAAATCGGTGATGACCGCAACTCCCGGCGGGGCGGGACGGTCAAAGGCGGCAAGCTCATCGCTTGCCTGGGACAAGGCGATTGTACGGGTCACCAGCGGCGACAGGTCCAGATGACCACCGTCAATTAGCGAGAGAAGCGAGGGATAGCGCCAGGCGGGCATGCCCCGGGTTCCCTGCAGGGTCAACTGACCGGAGTAGAGCACATCCATCGGCAAGGTCATCGCGGTATGCTCGCCCGCCGGCATGCCGATCATCACCAGGCGACCCAGCTTGCGCAGCGCGCGCATGGCGCCGGTCATGGTGGTTTCGACCCCCAAAGCCTCGACCGCGACATGGGCGCCGCCGCCGGTCAGGTCGCGCACGGCCTGCGCGGCGTCGACGTCGGCCGCGTTGATCACGACATCCGCGCCCAGAGAGCTGGCATAGGCAAGTTTTTCGGGGACCACATCGACCATCGCGACACGTGCACCAAGTGCGCGGCCCAGAAGCAATGCCGAAATCCCGACACCGCCCGCACCAAAGACCGCCAGCCATTCGCCCGGGCGCAGTTCGGCCCGCCCCACAAGCGCCTGCCAGGCGGTGGTGACGCGGCACCCGAGACCCGCGGCGACATGGGGTGGCAAGCCGTCGGGCAGCGCCGTCAGGTTTGTATCGGCAAAGGGAACCGCGATGAACTCGGCAAAGGCGCCGTCGCGGGTAAACCCCGGCACCTGCTGATGGGCGCAGATCGTCTGATGCCCGGCCGCGCAGTCGCCGCAGCGACCACAGGCCAGGATGAAGGGCGCGATGACTCGGTCCCCCACGCGCCAGCGCGTGACCTCGGCACCCGCGGCGACAACTTCGCCGCAGAACTCATGCCCCGGCACCATCGGCAATGCCACGTCGGGATCCGAACCCGTCCAGGCATGCCAGTCCGACCGGCAGACGCCACAAGCCAGTACGCGCAACACAACCTCTCCCTTGCCGGGCGTCGGGTCGGGAAGCGTGGTCAGCGCCAGCGGCTGGCGCCATGCGGTCAGCTGCGCGGCGCGCATCGGTCAGACCAGCTCGATCTCGTAACGTTCGATGACGGTATTGGCGAGAAGCTTCTCGCACATTTCGGCCACGTCGGCCTCGGTTGCGCCGTCTGCCAGTTCAAGGTCAATCACCTTTCCCTGCCGTACACCCGTCACCTTCTCGAACCCCATCGCCCCCAAAGCGTGGCGCACCGCCTCGCCCTGCGGATCGAGAACCCCGTTCTTGAGCATCACATGCACGCGTGCCTTCATCTCGTCCTATTCCCCGGTCTTGCGTGCCGGACGATCCGCCCGGCGAATGAAAGGTAGAACCAGCCCGGATCCCGGGCGGTGATTTCAATTGATCAGCGTAGGCTTGACCACATTCGAGGTCTTGGGGATCACGCCCAGCCTGCGCGCCACTTCGGAATAGGCATCCGTCAGGCTGCCCAGATCGCGGCGGAACACATCCTTGTCCAACTTCTGTCCGGTTTCGATATCCCACAACCGGCAGCTGTCAGGGCTGATCTCGTCGGCGACGATCAGGCGGGGATAGTCGTTTTCATAAACCCGGCCGATCTCGATCTTGAAGTCGATCAGCTTGATGCCAACACCGTACATCAGACCGGACATGTAATCGTTTACGCGCAGCGCCAGGCTGAGGATATCGTCCATGTCCTGCTGGCCGGCCCAGCCAAAGGCCGCGATATGCTCCTCGGTCACCAGCGGGTCGCCCAGTTCGTCGTTCTTGAAACAGTACTCGACGATCGGACGCGGCAGCTGGGTGCCTTCTTCGATTCCCAGGCGCTTGGACATGGAGCCCGCGGCAAAGTTGCGCACGATGATTTCCAGCGGAATGATCTCGCAGGCACGCACCAGCTGCTCGCGCATGTTGAGACGGCGAATGAAATGGGTCGGCACACCGATCTGGTTCAGACCGGTCATGAAAAACTCGCTGAGGCGGTTGTTCAATACACCCTTGCCTTCGATCACATCCTTCTTCTGGGCGTTGAAGGCGGTGGCGTCATCCTTGAAATACTGGACGATGGTACCCGGCTCGGGGCCTTCGTAGAGGATCTTGGCCTTGCCCTCGTAAATCTTGTTGCGACGCGCCATGTGCGACCTTTCCAGGCTGGGACGGGGGAATGAGTCCCCCCTCATGGCGCCCTCATAAGGCAAGCGCCGCAGTGTCGCAAGCATACCACTGCCTCTTGCGGTTCCGGCGGTCGGGCGGCATATCAGAAAAGAACGACACTTCATGCAGGGGACGCAACCCATGACCACCTTCGACGATCGCGAACACGCATTCGAAGCCAAATTCGCTCATGACGAGGAAATGCAGTTCAAGGCGCAGGCCCGCTGCAACAAGATGCTGGGCCTTTGGGCTGCGGGCCTGTTGGGCAAGTCCGAGGCGGAAGCTGCGGAATATGCCAAGTCCGTGGTCCTGGCTGATTTCGAGGAAGCCGGTCACGAAGACGTGGTGCGCAAGGTTGCGCAGGATCTCGATGGCGTTGTGGATGCAGATACCGTGCGGGCCAAGATGGCCGAGCTTCTGCCGGCAGCCAAAGCCGAGATCATGAGCGAAGCAGGCAACTGAGCCGCTGCCCACGACCGAGCAAATGAAAACCTGCGAACAGGCGTTCGCGGGTTTTCCTTTGTCGCGAACGGTGGGGACGCGCCGACGAAACCGCATCGCGCTCGCGCCAAAAATGGCGCCTCTTGAACGCAGGACTGAACCCGCTTCATCATTATGTTGAGAAGTTTGCGTTTGCCTCTTTCACGCATTCGTGACACAGGTTCCTGTCTGATCGCGCCGCGTCGGCGCCGTGGAAATGGAACTTGAACGACATGACCAACGCCTTTTCTGCAATGCTCACCAGCCATGATGTGATCCTCGCCGACGGGGCCACCGGTACAAACCTGTTCAAGATGGGTTTGCAATCGGGCGACGCGCCCGAACTGTGGAACACAACGGAACAGGACAAGATCCGCGCGCTATACAAGGGCTCTGTCGATGCAGGCAGCGACTTGTTCCTGACCAACACTTTTGGCGGCACGGCGGCGCGGCTCAAACTGCACGATGCGCAGGGGCGTGTGCGCGAACTGAACCGGGCAGGAGCGGAACTGGGCCGCGAGATGGCGGACAAGGCCAACCGCAAGGTGATCGTGGCGGGTTCGGTCGGCCCCACCGGCGAGATCATGCAGCCGGTCGGCAACCTGAGCCATGCCGCGGCAGTCGAGATGTTTCATGAGCAGGCCGAAGGTTTGAAAGAAGGCGGTGTCGATGTCCTGTGGCTGGAAACTATTTCCGCCCCCGAGGAATACCGCGCCGCGGCCGAGGCCTTTGCGCTGGCGGACATGCCCTGGTGCGGCACGATGAGTTTTGACACCGCCGGACGCACGATGATGGGCGTCACCTCGGCCGATATGGTCCAACTGGTCGAAAGCCTGCCCAATCCGCCGCTGGCCTTTGGTGCGAATTGCGGCACCGGGGCGTCAGACATCCTGCGCACCGTACTGGGATTCGCGGCTCAAGGGACCGAGCGGCCGATCATTTCCAAGGGTAACGCGGGCATCCCAAAATATGTCGATGGCCATATTCACTATGATGGCACCCCGGAGTTGATGGCGGTCTACGCCACCATGGCACGCGATGCCGGGGCCAAGATCATCGGCGGCTGTTGCGGCACCATGCCAGAGCATCTGGTCAAGATGCGGGCCGCGCTTGATTCAACCCCGCGCGGCGAGCGGCCCACGCTGGAGCAGATTGTCGAAGCGCTGGGCGCCTTCACCTCCGCCTCGGACGGCACCGGCGATGATGGTGGCGAACGCCGCGCCCGTGGCGGACGCCGCCGCCGCGCCTGAGCCTATTGGGAGGGCGCTGCCAACAGCGCCCTCACCTCGGCCGCCGGCACGCCGAGGTTTGATCCGCCGAAGTCCGGCAAGATGGCCGTGTTGACCGCCACCACCTGCCCTTGCAGGTTCAGGACCGGCCCTCCGCTGCCGCCATGCGTGGTTTCGGCGTCATAAACGACCGAGGCCTGAGTGATCTGCCCGACGATCCCCCGGCTCGACAACGGCCACATCAGACCTGCGGCCGCCAGTTGCTCGGCCACTTCCCAGAACCCTGTCCGTCCGGAGAGACGCATTTCCTCGACAAATTGCTCGCCCGAACGTGCCAGCATCGACATCAATCCGGTAGGATAGCCCATCACCAGCACTTCCTGACCCGGCACCGGCAGCGTTCCGGCCAAGTCTAGCCCATCGGGCAAGGACGATGTGTCAGCAGGCACCACCAGGGCCAAGTCCGCATTGTCGCTGAGCACGAGTATGGAAAGATCGATCGCGTCGGGTCGACCGGGGATATAGCCGATAAATCGGGTCAGCACCGGCTCCAACGTATCACCACCAAACTGAAGAGCCGAATTCTGCTCCCAAGGGGCGGCGACATGCCGGTTGGTCACAATCACTCCTGCCCCGCGCAGGACAAAGCCGGTCCCGGTCACTTGGGCCTCGGCAACCGGGCCCTCGCCGTCCGGCGAAAGCACAGGCTGGCCATTGGGGTAGATCAACCGATTGCCGTCCCGGCCCAGGACATGCCGCAGCATCTGTCCGGTCTCCCGCACCCGCAGCCCATATCCACCTTGCAGGAACACCACAGATCCGGTTGCCAGAGAGACGACCCGCGTCCCGGCGTTGGATTGATCCTCGAGCGTGTCGATCCGTTCGGCGTTCAGGCGCAGGCGAACCCCGATCTCGTCCTGAAGCGCGTTCAGATCACCGGGCCGGATCGCCTCGCGCTGGGCTTTTTCCAGGGCCGAGGCCAAAGCATCGACCTGAAGGCGCCCGCCTTCGATCTGCTCCTGCAAGGCTCGACCCGAAACGTACTGCCACCCAGCCGATATCGCGAGGACGCCAAGCGTGATCAGAACTCCGATGCGGAACAGGATTGACGGGCTGCAGAGAACCCGGCTCAGCGTCATTCCAGCGGCCCGAGACAGTCGGCGCAAGAGCGGGCGCCTGCTGGTCCGCAGATAGCTTGCGGCGTCGCCCAGGATATCGTTCAGAGAGATTTGCCGGTGGTGCTGGGCATCGTAGATGCGAATGCGCGAAAGGGGTCCGTGTTCCTCGAACTCTACAACGTCGCCCTGGCTCAGGTCGACGGCCTCGACCTGCTGTCGGTTGACCCAGATCCGCGCCCCGGGCGCCGCGACCAGATGAAATCCATTCTTTTGCCTCAGAATGCGGGCAACGACCTGTCCCGAGACCCGGATATCGCCCGCGGCCAGCGCGCGTAAGATGCCGTCGTTATCCAGCATGATGTCGACCGCATCCGAGGTGATCCAGGAATACAGCCCCCGATTGAGCCCTGTCAGATGTTCAAGGACGGCAGCATCCGGATGTTGGGTTGGGGCACTCATGCTGACATGATGCCGCCTCAGGCCCCTGTCTTGTCAACTCGGCGTTTTTTCACCGGCCTTCAAACTTTGCTGCACGCTTCTCCATGAAGGCGACCACGCCTTCCTGAAAGTCACGCGTGCGTCCGCACTCGCCCTGCAAATGTGCCTCAGAGGCCAGCTGATCCGGCAGCGACTTGCCAAAGCTCGACCGGATCGCCTTTTTGATATTGGCAAACGCGGCAGTCGGCCCTTCGGCCAGATAGGCCGCTCGCTTGCGCCAATGGGTGTCGAATTCGTCATCGGCGACCGCCTCCCAGATCATGCCCAGGCTTTCGGCCTGACGCGCTGTGATCTTGTCGGCAAACAGCGCCGCACCCATCGCCTTGGCCAGTCCCATCTGGCGCGGCAGGAACCAGGTGCCACCTGCATCGGGCATCAGGCCGATCCGGGCAAAGGCTTGCAGGAAATAGGCACTTTCCGTTGCTATCACCACGTCTGCGCACAGTGCCAGATTGGCCCCGGCCCCCGCCGCCGGGCCGTTGACCGCAGCAATGGTCGGCACCGGGCAATCATAGATGGCCTCCAACATGGGGTTATATTCGTCGCGCAGGGTCCGCTCGAGATCGATCTTGCCGGAACTGGCCGCATCGCCCAGGTCCTGACCGGTGCAAAATGCACGCCCCGCGCCCGTCAACACGACCGCACGTGCCTCTTTTGCAGCTGCCCGCATCGCAAAGGTGATCTCGGCCCGCATCCGGCCGGTCAGGGCGTTCATCTTGTCCGGACGGTTCATCGTCAAAACCGCAAGGCGGTCGGTGATGTCCAGTGTGATCGTGTCGTATTCCATTTCCATGGCCCTCGGTCGCAGGTTCAATGGACGCAAGCTGGCGCATGTCGGACCAATGGAAAAGGGGAACCGCGCGTCACTCGTCGAGAATACGACGCAGACGCTCCTGCTCTTCCGTATTCAGCGCAGCTTCGGCCGAGGTGGTCGCCGTCGACCTGTTCCGCACGAATGCCCAGCCCATCGCCGCGGCGGTCACCAACATGAGAGGTCCGGCCAGCCACAACATCCAGTTCGCACCGGATGTCGTGGGTTTCAGAAGGACATATTCGCCATAGCGATCGACGATATAGTCAATGGCCTGCGTGTCGCTATCCCCGGCCACCAGACGCTCGCGCAGCAGGATGCGCAGGTCACGGGCAAGATCAGCATTCGATTCGTCGATGCTTTCGTTGCGGCAAACCAGACAGCGCAACTCCTTGCTCAGTTCCCTCGCCCGCGATTCCAGTACCGGGTCATCCAGCACTTCGTCAGGCTGAACTGCCCAGAGCGGCGCAGCCAGGAGCATCAGGATCAGGATCAGCCGTTTCATTCCGCCGGAACCCCACCTGCCGGAGCATTTCGCGCGCCGGCGGCCACCCTGAAGCGCCGGTCACTAAGGCTGAGAAGACCACCAATTGCCATCAACAGCGACCCGGCCCAGATCCAGTTGGCAAAGGGTTTGATATAGGTCCGCATGGTCCAACCGCCGTCATCCTGACGGTCGCCGATCACGACATAGACATCCCGCAGGAACCGATAGTCAATTGCCGCCTCGGTCGTGGGCATCCGGGCCACCGGGTACTCGCGCTTCTCGGGGTTCAGTACCGCCACCTGGTGGCCATCCTTCTCCAGCCGGACGGTGGCCATTGTCGAGAAATAGTTGGGCCCGGGTACCCGCTCGACCGCGTCCAGCGTCAGGGTAAACCCGCCCACCTCGAACGGCTCGCCGATGCGGGCAACGCGGATATCCTCCACTTCCCAGGCCAATAGCCCGGCAATGGCGAACATCGTGACACCCAATCCGGTATGCGCGACCGCCTTGCCCCAATCCGCTCGCGGCAGGCGCAGAATCCTGGTAAAATTGCCCGTCCGCCCTGTCCGGCTCCACAGGTCTATTATCGCTCCGAAAGTGATCCAAGTCCCCAGGAACAGACCTACAGGACCCAACGCACTACGCCCCGACTGCATGGTCCAGACCAGCATGGCCAGTGCCAGTGCCAGGAAGAAGGCAAACCGCAAGCTGTAAGCCGCGCGCGCCAGCTTGCCACGCTTCCACGGCAAGATGGCGCCCAGAGGCAGCGCCAGACCCAGAACCACCATGAAGGGCGTGAAGGCCGCGTCGAAGAATGGCGCACCAACCGACAACTTACGGTCAAAGAACATCTCGGCAACGATTGGCCAGAGCGTTCCGAAGAACACCACAAACGATCCGACCGCTAGCAGGATATTGTTCAACACGAGCGCGCTTTCGCGGCTGACAACCGAGAAAACCCCTTTGGCCTCCATTACCTGCGCGCGCGCCGCAAAAAGCGTCAATGCGCCGCCGGTGAAGATCCCAAGGATGGCCAGGATAAAAACCCCGCGCTCGGGGTCGTTGGCAAAGGCATGCACGCTGGTCAACAGGCCCGAACGCACGATGAACGTACCGATCAGCGAGAAGCCAAAGGCCAGGATCGCCAACAGGATAGTCCAGCTTTTCAGCGCCTCGCGCTTCTCTACCACGATGGCCGAATGCAAAAGCGCAGCCGCCAGCAGCCAAGGCATGAAAGAGGCATTTTCGACCGGATCCCAGAACCAGAATCCGCCCCAGCCTAGCTCGTAGTAAGCCCACCACGATCCAAGCGCGATACCTATTGTCAGGAAAATCCAGGCTGCGAGCGTCCATGGCCGCACCCAACGGCCCCAAGAAGCATCAACCCGCCCTTCGATCAAGGCAGCCACGGCAAAAGAAAACGCCATGCTCAGGCCCACATAGCCAAGGTAGAGAAAGGGAGGATGGAATGCGAGGCCCGGATCCTGCAACAGAGGGTTCAGGTCCTGCCCGTCAAAGGGCGGCACTGACAGCCGTAGGAATGGATTCGATGTAAAGAGGATGAAGGCAAAAAACGCCACCGCAATGGCCGATTGTACCGCCAGTACCCGGGCCTTTAGCGCAGGCGGCAAACCGCCGCCGAACCAGGCCGCCATGGCACCAAAGAGGGTGACAATCAGCACCCACAGCAGCATCGAACCTTCGTGGTTGCCCCAGGTGCCGCTGATCTTGTAAAGCATCGGTTTCGCCGAATGGCTATTCAGAGTGACCACGCGAAGCGAAAAATCCGAAGTCACAAATGCCCAGACCAGCGCGGCAAATGCAAATGCCGTCAACAGGAACTGTATTCCCGCGGCCGGTTCAGCGACCGCCATCCACGAAGTCCAGCGTTTCTGAGCACCAACCATCGGCACAACCATCTGTACGATGGCGACCATGAAGGCGAGGATGAGGGCGAAGTGACCGAGTTCTGTAACCATGGGCCGAGATATAGACCTCGGCCCAGGTACAGCCAATCCCTTTCGCCGGGATTTGCAGCGCATAGTGTCGCGCCGTCAGGCCCTTTTCATACGACGCCAGTCCTCCAGGGCACGGTTGACCTCGGGGGTGGTTGCCGCCAGCGCCATTTCCGCGTCAGTACCGGCATCGGCCGCACCTGGGCTATCAAAGCGCAACGCCCGCAATGCTCGGATGTTCTCCACCGCCTGCGGGACACGGGCCATGGTGCTTGCCAGGTCACGCTGGAAATCCTGCGCTTTGGTCTGATGCCGGGCCCCAAAGTAGAACGACACGACGACACCCAACAACCACCAAAGCGGTTCCGGCACCAGAGCAAGGCCCTGCATCCGCTCGGCAAACCAGATCGGGTCGGTCATTGCCGCGACGAACAGGCCCAGCGTCCCCATGGCCAGCGCCGGGCGCGGCAGCCGGTTCAGCCCATCCATGATCCGGTCGAACCCGCCCCGCCGGGACACGGTAAACTCCGCCGCAAACTGGTCCAGCGCGCCCATCTGCACATCGCGCGCCCGTGCGGCCCCGGCCTCTGCATTCTCGCGAAATACTTCGGCGGTCTCGCGCACCACATTACGTCCGCCACCGAACAACAGCTCGATCAACCCACCGATCAGACCCATCCCGATACCCTCCGCTGAAACTCGGCTTCGCTCATGTGATAGGTCGGCGAGATGAACTCCTCAGCCCGGATGATCCAGCCGCCCTTGCCCCCTTTGCGGCTGCGAGCGTACTTGCGGCTGGCCGGGCGCCGGTCGGCTAGACGGAAGTAATAGTTCCGCCGCGCCACCCCATAGGCATCGCGCAGCGCCTCGGGACGCGGCACCGCCGCGTCCTGCGCCGCGCGCAGGGTCTGCGGCCCGATTGCGCCATCCACCGACACCTCATAGCCCATGTCTCGCAAGAGCCGTTGCAGGATCTTCACAGCATTGCCGCCCGCGTTCACGTACATGTCGAACAGCGACGCCTTCACTGCCTCGGGCATGTCGCCGATCCGCGGGCGGGCATAGTAGTGGGTCAGGAAAATCTCTACCGCCTGCTCCCGGCTCAGCGCCCGCACATCCGCCACATCCACGGCGCCGTCACCAGTCACATCCAGGCCCAACCGCCGCATCGTGTGGATAGTCACCCCAAAATTAGTCGCCCCGCCCGGGTCATCGGGATCGTTCATGAACCCACCTTCACGCGCCACGATCTCCTGGGCGATCTGTCGTACCGTCTGCATTGGCCTCGACCTCCATCAGAACCGCGCTGATGAGGCGACAAAAGAGTTAAGCCTGCGAAACACCAAAGGGCGCCGCTTGCGCAACGCCCCTGTCTTCACTTCGCTTCAAAATACTCCCGCCGGAGGCGCGCGTTCAGCTTTCCGGCGCCTGATACACGCCCTGCTCCTTGAGCGCGTCCATAACCTCTTTCGGCATATAGGTTTCGTCATGTTTGGCAAGGATTTCCGAGGCTTCAAAGACACCGTTCACGTAGCGCCCGGTCCCGATCATGCCCTGATTCTCCCCAAACAAATCCGGCAGCACGCCGGTAAACACGACTGGCACGCTCTCGCCGCCATCCGTCACAGAGAACCGCACCGTTTCGCCCTGCCCACGGATCAAGGTACCTTCCTCGACCAGCCCCCCAAGGCGAAACACCTCTGTTTCCGCAGGTGGTTCAGCGATCACCTGGCTAGGCGCCCGAAAGAAGTTGATGCCATCCCGCATGGCATAACCGATCAAGCCGGTCGCCAGGACCAAGGCCACGGTGGCCACGGCGATAACCTGAATGCGGCGTTGTTTCTTGAGCGATTTCATAGCGTCCTCACCAGAAAGAGTGGGCCATCGTCAGACCGGTTGTATGTCGTTCAGCTAACATCGAACGGGTGCAGTACAAAGACTTGCGACTGCTACCTTTTGTCAGCGGCCATGGTTACACGAAAACACTGGTCCCCAATAGGCGTCGAAGCCACCGACCGCCTTGACCGAAGTCAGGCGGCCTGAAACTCGATCTTGCGCCGCAGGAACTGGGTTGCCCGGCTGCCAACTGTCGCGGGTTTGCCCGTCGTCAGATAGCCGCCCTTACCAGCACCCAACATGTTGGGATGGCGTTGCAGGTAGTCGGCCAGGCTTGCCGCCACCAGATCGCCCTGACTGTATACGGTCACCTCGGGTCCTAGCGCGTCCTGAAAAGCCTCGGCCATCAACGGATAATGTGTGCACCCAAGAATGGCCGCCTGTGGACTGGGCATCTTGCGTTTCAGCGCGTCCACATGGCTACGCACCAGCGCCTCGGCCAGTATCAGGTCGCCCTCTTCGATGGCATCGACCACACCGCCACAGGCCTGCGCCTCGACATCCACACCGATGGCGCGAAAGGCCAGTTCGCGCTGGAACGCGCGGCTCGCCACGGTGGCGGGCGTTGCAAACAGGGCGACGTTCTTGACCTCGACCTCGCGCGGGGGGCTGTTGTCGCCCCATTGCCGCTCGGTCAGCGCTTCGATCAGCGGCACGAACACGCCAAGCACCCGCTTGCCCGGTGGAACACCCTCTTCCTGCATCCGGCGCAGCGCTGCGGCGCTGGCGGTGTTGCAGGCCAGGATCACCAGGTCGCAGCCCCGGTTCCACAGGTCGTGCACCGCTGTGCGCGTCAGCTGAAAGATATCTTCGGGCGTGCGCACCCCATAAGGCGCATGGGCGCTGTCAGCGTAGTAGAGGAACTCTACATCCGGCAACCGTTTCTGCGCCGCTTCCAGCACGGTCAGGCCACCCAGACCCGAATCGAAAATCCCTACTGCCATCTTTACCCTTCAGGCGCGATGCCGTTCCTCGAATTCATAGCCGTAGTCAAAAGACTTGAGCGGCGTCGGAGACAGCTCATACGTCGCCTTGCGCAGAAAATCCATCATCTTGCGCGTGTCCCGTGCCAAGGGGTCCAGTATGTCGCGGCCGATGGGCTGGCCCACCACCACCCGCACCGGCGTATCCACCCGCTTGCGGAATTCCTTGATCAACAGGCCCATGCGCAGGGTCGAATGCAGGTGGCTGGCGATCTGGAACAGGCGGCTGGTATGACCGTCAAAGAAGACCGGCACCACCACCGCATCGGATTTTGCCACCATCCGGGCCGTAAACCCGCGCCAGCCCGGATCCATCGGATGCGAGAACGGGTGCAACCCGGTCGAGACGGTACCGCCGGGAAAGATACCGATCGCGCCGCCCTGCCCCAGATAGCTTAGCGCCTGACGACGGGTATCGAGGTTCAGCTGCACCGCCTCGCGGGTGTCGTCGAACGAGATCGGCAGGATGATCCGGTTGATGTCCTCGGCCTTTCGGAAAACCCGGTTTGCCATGATGCGGAAATCGCCCCGTGTCTGCGCCAGGACATGCCCCATCATCAGCCCATCGAGGATGCCGTAAGGGTGATTGGCGATCAGGATCAGCGGGCCGTCCTGCGGGATGTTGCTCAGCGCACCGCCCACCACATCCAGCGTCAAGCCGTATCGCTCGACGATCACCGTCCAGAAATCGCGGCCCCGGGCGACTTCCTGCTCGTATCCTTGCGCGCGTCGGATCAGGCTCAGGCGCCCGGTGGTGTTCTCCATCAGGCGGATCACCGCCCGACCTCCCCTGGTCGCGGCGGAATGGGCATAGCTGATATCGCGGGCGATATGGCGCTCTGCGGTCATGAACGGCTCCGAAAAAACTGCCCCTGAAATAGGGGCAGTCCTGGATTTTGCATAGAACCTGTAACAGTCAGATGACGCGTTATTCCGCCGCTTTTGCCATCGACGGGCCACCTTGGCGGATTACCGCCAAGAGCTCTTCGCGCCGTTTGGCAGCCTTGGCTTCGTTCGCCTGCTTGACCAGACCGAATCCGCGGATCTCCAGAGGCAACCGTGCCAGCGCCACGATGGCATCGCGGGTGCGGCTGTCGAGTTTCGGCAGCACCTCGCGCATGTCCTTCTCGTATTGCCGGATCAGCGCCCGCTCCATCTTGCGCTCGGTGGAATAGCCAAACAGATCGAGCGGCGTGCCGCGCAGCCCCTTCATCCGCGCCAACAGCTTGAAGAGCCCCAGCCAGCGCTCGGAAAACTCGCGCTTTTTCGGACGCCCATCCGCATCCCTTCCACCCAGGATCGGCGGTGCCAGATGCAGGGTCAGCTTCAGATCGCCATCGAATTCGGCGGCGGCCTTGTCACGGCTGTCCAGAAGCAGACGCGCCACCTCGTATTCGTCCTTGTAGGACAACAGCTTGTGATAGCCCTCGGCCACCGCCGCACGCAGATCGCCGTCCTCGATCCCGTCGATCAGCTTGCGATAGCGCTTGGCCAGACGCGCTCCCTGATAGGCGGTCAGATGTTCGGCGCGATAGGCAATCTTGTCCTCGAGCGATTTCGGCAGCTCGACCACGCCGGGACGGATCAGGCGCGCGGCCTCATCTGCGTGCAGCACTGCCCAGCGGCCGATGTCAAAGGCGCGCTTGTTGCGCTCGACTGCGGCACCGTTCATCTCGATCGCCTGCATGATGGCCTCGTGGCTGACTGGCAGCAGCCCGCGCTGCCAGGCGGCGCCGAACACCATCATGTTGGAATAGATCGAATCGCCCATCACCGCGCGCGCCAGCTCTGAGGCATCGAACAGGTCCAGCCGCTCTTTCAGCCGCGCCTCAAGCGCAAGGCTCAGCCGGTCGGCGGGGATGGTGAAATCGGTGTTTCGTGTAAAATCGCCGGTGATGATCTCGTGGCTGTTGACCACAGCGCCTGTGGTGCCGGTGCGTGTCAGGCCCAGCGTCTTGGCCCCGGCGCTGACCACAAGGTCACCACCGATCAGCGCATGCGCCTCGCCGGTGGCGACGCGGATGGCACTGATATCCTCGGGCCGGTTGGCGATGCGGCAATGGATGTGCACGGCGCCGCCCTTTTGCGCCAGCCCCGCCATTTCCATCATGCCCGCGCCCTTGCCGTCGATCTGCGCAGCCTGCGCCAGCACAGCCCCGATGGTCACGACGCCAGTGCCGCCGACACCGGTGATCACCACGTTATGGGTGCCAGCGATGGCGGGCAGCTCCGGCATCGGCAGATGCGGCAGGTCGATCTCGGCGGTGGCCTCCTTGCGGATCTTGGCCCCCTGCACCGTCACGAAGGACGGGCAGAACCCCTTGACGCAGGAGAAGTCCTTGTTGCACGAGGACTGGTCGATCGCCCGCTTGCGGCCCAGTTCGGTTTCCTTGGGCACGATCGAGACACAGTTCGACTGAACCCCGCAATCGCCGCAGCCCTCACAGATATCGGTGTTGATGAACACCCGCTTGTCCGGGTCGGGGAAGGTGCCACGCTTGCGCCGGCGGCGTTTCTCGGCGGCGCAGGTCTGGATATAGACGATGGCGCTGACGCCCTCGATCTCGCGGAAGCGCTTTTGCACCTGCATCAGCTCGGCGCGCTCATGGAACGGAATGCCCGAGGGGAACTGCGAGCGGTCCACATCCTCCTTGTCGTCATAGACAACGGCGAGCTCCTTGATGCCCATCGCCTTCAGCTCGGCCACGATGCGCGGCGCGGTCAGATCGCCTTCGTTCTCCTGCCCGCCGGTCATTGCGACCGCGTCGTTGAACAGGATCTTGTAGGTGATGTTGGTGCCAGCCGCCAAGGCGGCGCGGATCGCCTGCACGCCGGAATGGTTATAGGTGCCATCGCCCAGGTTCTGGAACACGTGTTTGGTGTTGGAAAACGGCGCCTCGCCGATCCAGTTGGCCCCTTCGCCGCCCATATGGGTGAACCCTTGGGTGTTCCGGTCCATCCACTGAACCATATAGTGACAGCCGATCCCGGCATAGGCCCGGCTGCCATCTGGCACCTTGGTCGAGCTGTTATGCGGGCAGCCCGAACAGAAATACGGCAGGCGCGACGCGATCTCCTGCGCGTTGTCATTGCGCCGCGCATCGGCCAGTGCATTCAGGCCGGCTCGGATCCCATCGGTCTCGCGCCCCTCTTCGATAAAGATCGCGCCCAGTTTCTCGGCGATCAGGATCGGGTCCAGCGCACCACGGGTCGGGAACAGCTCATCCCGGTGCATACCGCCCGCACCACCCTTGTACCAACCATACACGCGGCGGCCCTGACGGTCGTCAAAGATCGCCTCTTTTACCTGCACCTCGATCAGCTTGCGTTTTTCCTCAACGATCACCACCAGGTCGAGATCTTCGGCCCAGTCGTGGAAACTCTGCATGTCCAGCGGAAAGGTCTGGCCGATTTTGTAGGTGGTGATGCCCAGACGCTCGGCCTCGTTCTCGTCGATGTTCAAGAGCGACATGGCGTGTACAAGGTCGAGCCAGTTCTTGCCCGCCGCGGCGATGCCGATCTTGGCGCCAGGCTTGCCCCAGACCCGCCTGTCCATCCGGTTGGCGCGGCTGAACGCCTCGGCGGCAAAGCGTTTATAGTCGATGATCCGCCCCTCTTGCAGATGCGGCGTGTCGCCCAAACGGATGTTCAACCCGCCTTCAGGCATGTCGAACTCGGGCGTTACCAACTGCATCCGGTCGGGACGGCCATCCACGACCGAGGTCACCTCGATCGTATCCTTCATGGTCTTGAGGCCAACCCAGAGACCAGAGAACCGGCTCAGGGCATAACCATAGATGCCGTAGTCCAGAATCTCCTGTACACCTGCCGGGCTGACAACGGGCATGTACATGTCCACCAGCGCCCATTCCGACTGATGCAGCACAGTCGAGCTTTCGCCGGTATGGTCGTCTCCCATCGCCATCAGCACGCCGCCATGCCTGGCGGTACCGGCCATATTGGCGTGGCGCATCACGTCGCCTGAGCGGTCGACGCCCGGCCCCTTGCCGTACCAAAGACCAAAGACGCCATCATACTTGCCATCGCCGCGCAGCCCCGCCTGCTGGCTGCCCCACAGCGCGGTGGCCGCCAGATCCTCGTTCAACCCGAACTGAAAGGTGACGTCAGCGGCACTGAGCTGCTTTTTTGCCCGACTCATCTGCAAATCGACCGCGCCCAGCGGCGAACCACGATAGCCGGTGACCAGACCAGCCGTGTTCAAACCGGCGGCAGTATCGCGCGCCTTCTGCATCAACATAAGGCGAACGAGGGCCTGGGTGCCGTTCAGCAGCACCGGGCTCTTCTCCAGATCGAACTTGTCATTTAGCGTAAGTTTGGGTTGGCTCATCAGACGTCTCCCCTGCGCCGGACCGGCTTGTCATTGGTGCCCAAATATAGGTCACAATCGCTGACCTGTATAGGTGATTTTTTCACCACCAAGCGCAGTTGTACTCCGTTCCTTGTGGAAATTGTCATGTGTTTCATATAGGTGATCGGGCGCATAAAGAAAGTTGCGGATATGGACTGGGACAAGCTTCGGATATTTCACGCAGTTGCCGATGCGGGCAGTCTGACACATGCAGGCGACAAGCTGAATCTCTCGCAATCGGCGGTCAGTAGACAGATCCGCGGACTCGAGGAATCGCTAAACGCGACCCTTTTTCATCGTCACGCGCGCGGCCTGATTCTAACCGAGCAGGGAGAATTGTTGTTCGACGCCACCAAATCCATGGCCAAGCGCCTGGACGCTGCCGCCGCTCGTATCCGTGACAGCGAAGAGGAAGTGTTCGGCGAGTTGCGCGTCACCACAACGTTTGGCTTTGGCACGCTCTGGCTGGCGCCCCGGTTGACCGCGCTCTATCAGAAGTATCCCGACCTTAAGGTCGATCTGATGCTCGAGGAACGGGTGCTTGATCTACCCATGCGCGAGGCTGATGTCGCCATTCGCATGAAAGAACCCAGTCAGGCCGATCTGATTCGCAAGCGACTGATGACCGTCGAGATGAAGCTCTACGCGACCCGTGCCTATCTTGACTCGGCCGGCACCCCCCAGGACATCAGCGATATCAGCGACCATCGGCTGATCTGCCAGAACATCAGTGCCCAACAAGTCGGCGCTAGCGCCGTACTGGCCCAACATCTGCTGGCCTACAACCCGTCTTCACTGTTGACGGTGAACAACTATTTCGGCGTGCTTCAGGGCGTGTTGCACAATTTGGGGATAGGTGTATTGCCCGACTATGTGACCCAGGATTTCCCGAACCTCATTCACGTCCTGCCCGATATCAAATCGGCGCAGGTGCCGGTCTATCTGGCCTATCCCGAGGAACTGCGCCATTCCCAGCGCGTTGCTGCCTTCCGTGACTTTGTTCAGGAAGAGATCATTGCCCATCGCAAACAACTGAAAGAACTGGGGATTGTATAACGACCCCAAAGCCATGCAATCATTGCATAACGGAAATGCTGCACCTGCGACATAAAAGTTCTTGAAGAAGACGTCTGTGCCTCCTAAATCAGCACTCGAAGGCGATGATGCTTAGACGCTCATCAACTTCATACCTCCCTGTTGGACTACGGCCGAGCTTAGTGCTCGGCCTCTTTTTTTGCTAAATCAGCAGCAGGCGCCTCTTAATACCCGGCAAAATTGTTTGTGTTCGCGCATACCCGCGGTAAAACAAGGCATTATCTATGGACGAGGGCAATTTATGAAACCGCTATTCAAGGTGCTGGTCGTCGTGGCCGCCCTGTTCTGCATGTCTGTGCCATTGGCGGCTCAAGTCCCGATCCCGTCAGGTGCACCCGCCTCGAGCACTCCAACTGTTCCAGACAATCTGACACCTGACCAGGTCGACGATCTGGTGGCAAGGCTCTCCGACGATCAGGTTCGTGCCCTGCTGCTGGAACGGCTGGACGCGGTGGCGCAGTCCGCACAGGAGGATTCCGAACCGCGCAAGGGACCTGTTGCCCGGATCGGCGACGCCGCCAAGTCGCTGGCCGCCTCGTGGCTGGATGCCTTGCGCAAGGTGCCCCTTCTGGTGACGAAACAGGCCGAGGCGCTGTCGAATTTCGCAACCACTTTGGGCGGCGCGGGCATGGCCACGCTGTTCGGCTTTACGCTGCTCGCCCTTGCCATTGGTTATGCGGCCGAAAAACTTGCAGTCTTTGTGACCCGCTCTTGGATCAAGGCCGATCCAGCAAGTGCGTCCGACGATCTGCGCGGCGCGGTGAGTTTCCTCTTTCGCCGCTTCTGCCGCGAGGTTCTCGGGCTAGTCGTCTTCTACTATACGCTGGTCTTTGTCGGCCGCCGCCTGCTGGAACCCGAGCAGATCGCCTATGCGGCACCTTTCGTGCTCTATCTGATCTGGCTGCCGCGTCTGGGGGCCGCGATCTCGCGCTTTGTTCTGGCTCCTAACCGCCCCGACCTACGGCTGGTGAACGCCAATGACCATTGGGCGAACTATCTGCACCGCAACCAGATCGGCCTTTTCCTGCTGATCGGCTTTACCCTGTTCATCGTCACCTTCAACAATCTGAACGGCGTGGCGATGGGCGATATGCGGCTGGGTTTCTGGCTGAACGCTTCGATCCATATCTATATCGCTCTCATCGCCTGGACAGCGCGCAGCGGACTGACGGATATGATGCGCGGCAACGATCCCGACCGCACCGAATTCGACGAAAAAGTCGCAACCTACTATCCCTATTTCGCCATCGCGGTCTCGGCGGCCGTCTGGTTGATCGTGGAGTATTTCGTGGCGATCCGCGACATGGCGGTGCTGGTCAATGTGGGCGCGGGAGCACACTACGTGACCATGTTCTGGCTGCTGATGGCTCCGGCCATCGACACGCTGATCCGGGGGCTCGTGCGGCATCTGCAACCGCCGCTCATCGGCACCGGCCCCATAGCTGAGCAGGCCTATCGCTCCACCAAGCGCAGCTATATCCGCATCGGCCGCGTGGTGGCGGGCATCTTTGTCGTCCTGATGATCGCCAATGCCTGGGAGATCGACCTGCGGCAGGTGGCGGGCGCGGGCTCCGATGCAGGTGGTGCCGTCATCCAGTTCCTGATCATCATTGCCATCGGCTATATTCTGGACGAGGTCATCTCGCTCTGGATCAACCGCCGTCTGGCGAAGGAACAGACAGCTATCGAGCAGAGCCCGGACGAGGAAGCAGGCGAAGGCGGCGGCGCCGGAGGCTCGCGGCTGGTGACCGTTCTGCCCCTGTTGCGCGTCACGGCGCAGGTTGCCATCGCAGTGATCTTCGCCCTTCTTGCTCTCGGGGCGCTTGGCCTCGACATCACTCCGCTGCTGGCCGGTGCCGGGATCCTCGGCCTTGCTATCGGCTTTGGCGCGCAAAAACTGGTTGCCGACATTGTCGGCGGCATTTTCTTCCTGATCGACGATGCATTCCGCGTGGGTGAATATGTCGATGTCGGAGGCACTACAGGTACGGTTGAGAAAATCTCGATCCGTTCGATGCAGCTGCGCCATCACCGTGGACCAGTCCACACGATCCCCTATGGCGAGATCGCCAAGCTGACAAACTACAGCCGGGACTGGGTAATCATGAAGCTCAAGTTCACCGTGCCTTTCGACACCGATCCCAACAAGGTGAAGAAGATCTTCAAGAAGATCGGCGCCGAGATGATGGAGGATCCAACCCACAAGGAAGGTTTCCTGCAACCCTTCAAGTCACAGGGCGTATTCGATTTCGACGATGTCGGCATGATCATCCGGGGCAAGTTCATGGCCAAGCCCGGCAAGCAGTTCACCCTGCGCAAGGAAATCTTCAACCGGGTGAAAACCGAATTCAAGGCGAACGGCATTGAATTCGCCCGTCGCGAAGTCCGTGTCGCCATTCCCGGTCTGGACGAAGCCGACCATCTGACGCCGGACCAGAAATCGGCGGTTGCAGCCGCTGCGGCACAAGCCGCCAATGAGCAATCTCAACAAGGCGGCGAATAACCATTTCCGTGCAAAACTATCGGAACACCTAGACCCCGCCGCATCCGTGGCGGGGTACTTTCATTCTAATCCTTCCATATCCGGTTTCGGGCTGCCCATCCGCAAGAGCGTTACCCTCTCCGGCAATCTGCGCCCTCTTGCCCCTTTCCCCCGGCGCGGCCTTGCCCTAAAAGGCGCGCAACATCGGCCAGCTTGGGAACACCACAGATGCAAGAGCCCGCAATCACTCCGGACCTGATCGCCGCGCACGGGCTGAAGCCCGAGGAATACGACATGATCCTCGAGATCATCGGGCGCGAACCGACCTTTACCGAGCTGGGCATCTTCTCGGCCATGTGGAACGAGCATTGTTCCTACAAATCCTCCAAGAAATGGCTGCGCACCCTTCCCACCAGCGGCCCGCAGGTGATCTGCGGCCCGGGCGAAAACGCGGGCGTTGTCGATATCGGTGACGGACAGGCGGTGGTCTTCAAGATGGAAAGCCACAACCACCCGTCCTATATCGAACCCTATCAGGGCGCCGCCACCGGCGTGGGCGGCATCCTGCGCGACGTCTTTACCATGGGCGCACGGCCCATCGCCTCGATGAACGCGCTCAGCTTTGGCGAGCCGTCCCACCCCAAGACCCGGCGTCTGGTCAATGGTGTGGTCGAGGGCATCGGCGGCTATGGCAACTGTTTCGGCGTGCCATGTGTGGGCGGCGAGGTCCGGTTCCACCCCGCCTATAACGGCAACTGCCTTGTGAACGCGTTTGCCGCGGGTCTGGCCGACAGCGACAAGATCTTCTACTCTGCCGCCTCGGGCATCGGCATGCCGGTGGTCTATCTGGGCGCCAAGACCGGGCGCGACGGCGTCGGCGGCGCCACAATGGCCAGCGCCGAGTTTGACGACACGATCGAGGAAAAGCGCCCCACCGTGCAGGTGGGCGACCCGTTCACTGAAAAGCGCTTGATGGAGGCCTGTCTGGAACTGATGCAGACCGGCGCCGTGATCTCGATCCAGGACATGGGTGCTGCTGGTCTGACCTGTTCGGCGGTCGAGATGGGTGACAAGGGCGGCCTGGGCATCCGGCTGAACCTCGACGCTGTACCGCAGCGCGAAGAGAACATGACCGCCTACGAGATGATGCTCTCGGAATCCCAGGAGCGCATGCTCATGGTGCTGAAGCCCGAGAAAGAGGTCGAGGCCAAGGCGGTATTCGACAAATGGGACCTCGACTTTGCCATCGTGGGTGAAACCATCGCCGAAGACCGGTTCATCATCATGCACAAGGGCGAGGTCCGCGCCGATCTGCCTCTGTCGCCGCTGTCAGGACAAGCGCCTGAATACGACCGCCCCTGGGTCCCTACCCCGGCCGCAGCTCCTGTCGGCGAGGTGCCGCAGATCGACCCGATCGACGCTCTGCGCGCCCTGATCGGCTCGCCAAACTACGGCGGCAAGCAATGGGTCTACGAACAATACGACACCATGGTCATGGCCGACAGTGCCCGCACACCGGGTCTGGGCGCCGGAATCGTGCGCGTGCATGGCACCGACAAGGCGCTGGCCTTCACCAGTGACGTAACGCCGCGATACGTGCGCGCAAACCCGGAGGAAGGCGGCAAACAGGCGGTGGCCGAGGCTTATCGCAACCTGACCGCCGTGGGCGCGCGGCCGCTGGCCTCGACTGACAACCTGAACTTCGGCAATCCCGAAAAGCCGGAAATCATGGGTCAGTTCGTCGGTGCGATCAAGGGAATCGGAGCGGCCTGTGCGGCGCTCGACATGCCCATCGTGTCCGGCAACGTGTCGCTTTATAACGAGACCGACGGCAGCGCGATCCTGCCCACACCGACGATCGGCGCCGTGGGCCTGCTGACCTCGACCGAAGAGATCATCGGTAAGGATGTACGCGAAGGCCATGTCGCATTGCTGATCGGCGAAACCACGGGTCACCTGGGGCAATCCGCCCTGCTGGCCGAGGTGTTCAACCGCGAGGACGGCGACGCGCCTCATGTGGACCTCGAGGCTGAAAAGCGCAACGGCGATTTCATCCGCGCCAACCGCGACCTGATCAAGGCCTGCACGGATCTTGGGGACGGCGGGTTGGCGCTGGCTGCATTCGAACTCGCAGAGGCCGCGGGCGTCGGAGTGCAGCTTGATACGGCCGGCACCGAGATCCTCTTCGGCGAGGACCAAGCGCGCTACCTGGTCGCCTGCAATTTCGACCAGGCCGAAGCCTTGATGACGGCCGCCGCGACGGCGGGCGTGCAGGTCTCCTCCGTCGGTCGATTTGGCGGCGAGACTGTCCGCATCGGCACGTCCGAGGCGCCGCTTGCCGACTTGGCCGCCCTGTTCCGCAGCAGCTTTGCAGCCGCCGTCGCCTGATCCCGGCAGATTGCAAATTGGACGGCGCACCACATTGGTGCGCCGCTCCCTTGCACGTAGGGACGCATCGCTCTACATCTGAGAGCAATACATCTGGAGTTTATCACATGGCTATGGAAGCCCATGAAATCGAAGCGCTGATCCGGGCCAGTTTTCCGCAGGCAAAGATTACCATCACCGACCTTGCGGGCGACGGCAACCATTGGGCGGCGGAAGTTATCGATGAAAGTTTCAAGGGGCAGAGCCGTGTTCAGCAACAACGCGCAGTAAATGCCGCCGTCAGACCCGAGATCGACAGCGGCAAGCTGCATGCACTTGCCCTGACAACCAAGGCACCCGAGTAACGTCCAAAGACTGACTGATACATCGCTTGAACTCAGAGGCGGAAAAATTCAGTTGTTCACATGCCTGACGGTCGACCGTCGGCGAAACAGGAAACGAGACAATGACCGACGCAAAATCCCGCATCGACGAAACCGTCAAAGCCAACGACGTGGTGCTCTACATGAAGGGGACCAAGGAGATGCCGCAATGTGGCTTTTCCTCGCGTGTTGCCGGCGTTCTGAACTACATGGGCGTTGCATTCAAGGACGTCAACGTCCTAGCCGATGACGAAATCCGCCAGGGGATCAAGGACTATTCCGACTGGCCGACCATTCCGCAGCTCTACGTAAAGGGCGAATTCGTCGGCGGTTGCGACATCATCACCGAGATGACCCTCTCCGGTGAACTCGACACATTGTTCGAGGAAAACGGTGTCGTCTATGACAAGGACGCCGCCGACAAGATTCGCGCCGCTAACGCCTGATCCGTTCCGATTGGTTATCGCAGACAAGGTCTTTCAAAGACCTTGTTTTCAGGATTTGATACAAATCCTGTCGAAAAAGGCGCCCCAAAGGGCGCCTTTTTTCAAGATGTTTCAAACGTCTTAGTCAGATCCCGCCGGGCTTTATCCTGCGGCTTTCTCCTCGACCTGGTCCGCCAGCGCCTCCGCGCGCGCGGCGAGTTCGGCCAGCGTATCAGTGACAGAGGGCGGGATGACCGCGATTTCGACTCGTTCGGGTTCCGGGGCCGGCGCATTGCGCAGACTGGCGATCTCCGCTTCGCGTTCGGCAAGCCTGGCTTCGACAACCCTGATCTTGTCCTCGACCGCAGCGGTCTTGTCGGCGAGCATCAGCCCCGCCATCAGCAGCATGCGCGCCTCGGGCATGCGGCCGATCTGATCCGACAGAACTTGCGCCTCGTCGTCGAGCATTTTTGCAGCCGCTTGCAGGTAGCTTTCTTCGCCTTCCTGACAGGATACTTCGAATCCCCGGCCCCCGATGTGGATCGTCACCTCCGGCATCACTCATCTTCTCCTTCTGCCAGGTTGGCCGCGGACAGCAACGGCCCCAGTTTGCTCAGGACCGCATGCACCTCTGATGCGTCCGTCGCCCGTTGGGCCCGCAGCGCCTCCAACTCGGCCAGCATCGCACTGTTGATCAGGTGCGGTTCTCCCACTCCGGCCTCATTGGCCGTTCTCAGTTCGGATACGACCTTTCGCAATTGATCGTTTGCCTTGCGCAGGCGTTGCAGATCTCCGTCGAGCCGCGACATCGCCTCTCCGTGACTGACCCGCTCCGCGCGCAGCATCTCCAACTCGGCCAGCAGCTCGGACAGACGCTCGGAATTGCTCAACTCGGCCTTGAGTGCGGCATTCTCCTCACGCAACTGCTCCAGCAGCTCCGGGTTGACAGTCTGAGACCTGAGCTGTTCCAGTTCAGCCTTGAGCGGCGCGATATCCTCGGCGCTTTCGACCTGGGCGCGAAGTGCCTCGATCTCCCCTTGCATTGCCGCGCGATCTTCCGCCTCTTGCTCGGATGCCGCCGCCTCCAGCTTTGACTGTGCCTCGGACAACGTGCGCCGAGCCTCATCCAGTTCGCTGCGCAAACGGTCCAGTTCGTCCGCGTCTGCCGCCCCGTCGTCTTGCGATGTCAGTGCTTCGATCTCTGCCGCATGCTTTGCCTTGATGGATTTCAGGCGTTCCTCAAGCTGGGCATTGGCAAGCCGCTCATCCTCGAGCTGTGCAACCAGATCGGCATCTGGCTCCACATCTTCTATCGCGGCAACAACCGGTTGCGGTCTTCCAAGACTTTCGACGCCAGCGCTGATCCGCTCCATCGCGGCCGAGATACGGCCCTGTAGTTCCTCAATCTGGCTCATGCCCCTCACCTTCGTGTGACGCGTTTTTTGTTCTCTGCCCGGCTACCGGTCCCGATTTGGTCCGAATCGGGTGCTGGGATGAATAGACGTAGTCTAACCAAATGACACCCTAAATACCCCTATCATTGCTTTCAATCACTTGGAGGCCACTTCTGATCCGTCTCGTCGCCCCATCGGTCCGTTCTGCTTGAACTTTGAGGGGTGAGTGGTATTGAGCGCGCAACTCGCCCGAAAACCAAAGGACAAAGCCTCGTGGACCTGATTGCGCTGCGCACTGCGAACCCCGACCACTGGACCAAGGCCACTGCCATCCGCGCCCTGACGCTGGATGCCATTGTGGCGGCCAATTCCGGCCATTCCGGCATGCCGATGGGCATGGCCGATGTCGCCACCGTGCTGTTCGAAAAGCACCTGAAATTCGACGCCACCAACCCCACCTGGCCCGACCGCGACCGGTTCATCCTGTCGGCGGGTCACGGCTCGATGCTGCTTTATTCGCTGCTCTATCTCACCGGCAACCCCGAGATAACACTGGAGGAGATCAAGAACTTCCGCCAGATGGGCGCCAAGACCGCCGGCCACCCGGAAAACTTCCTGGCCAAGGGGATCGAGACCACCACCGGCCCGCTGGGTCAGGGCATCTCGAACGCCGTGGGCTTTGCCATCGCCGAGGAAATCCAGCGCGCGCAATACGGCAAGAAGGTCGTCGACCATTACACCTATGTGATCGCCGGAGACGGCTGCCTGATGGAGGGCGTCAGCCAGGAGGCCATCGGCCTTGCCGGCCGGTTGGAGCTGAGCAAGCTCGTCGTCCTGTGGGACAACAACAACATCACCATCGACGGTACCGTCGATATCGCCGACCGCACCGACCAGGTCCGCCGCTTTGCCGCCTCGGGCTGGCATGTGATCGAGATCGACGGCCATGACCCGGCCGCCATCGACGCCGCCCTGATCCAGGCCAAGGGCTCGAAAAAACCCACGATGATCGCCTGCAAGACCCATATCGCGCTTGGCCACGCGGCACAGGACACCTCCAAGGGTCATGGCGCGCTGACCGATCAGGGGCAGCTTCTGGCCGCGAAAGAGGCTTATGGCTGGGCGCATGGGCCCTTCGAGGTGCCCGCGGATGTGAAATCCGCCTGGGAGGCCATCGGCAGCCGGGGCGCCGCCGAGCGCGCCGCCTGGCAGGCCCGCTTTGCCGAGCTGAGCGAGCGCAAGCAGGCCGAGTTCACCCGCGCCTATGCGTTCGAGGCGCCCAAGAAGCTGTCGGGCGCAATCCGCGCGCTGAAAAAGCAGGTGTCTGAAGAGCAACCCAAATGGGCCACCCGCAAAAGCTCGGAAGAGGTGCTGAAGGTCGTCAACCCGATCATGACCGAAACCGTCGGCGGCTCGGCCGACCTGACCGGGTCGAACAACACCAAGACCGCCGATCTGGGCATCTTCCTGCCGGAAAACCGCAAGGGTCGCTATATCCACTGGGGTATCCGCGAACATGGCATGGCGGCGGCGATGAACGGCATGGCGCTGCATGGCGGTATCCGCCCCTATGGCGGCACCTTCATGTGCTTCACCGACTATGCGCGCCCGGCGATGCGCCTGGCCGCGCTGATGAAGATCCCGTCGGTCTTTGTGATGACGCATGACTCGATTGGGTTGGGCGAGGATGGTCCGACCCACCAGCCGGTGGAGCATCTGGCGATCAGCCGGGCCACGCCCAACACCTATGTGTTCCGCCCCGCCGATACGGTGGAAACCGCCGAGGCCTGGGAACTGGCGCTGACCTTCCAGCAGAGCCCCTCGGTCCTGTCGCTGACGCGCCAGAACCTGCCGACACTGCGCACCGAGCACAAGACCAAGAACCTGACCGCTCAGGGCGGCTATGTGCTGGCCGAGGCCACCGGCAAGCGTCAGGTGATCCTGATCGCCACCGGCTCCGAAGTCGAGATCGCCATGCAGGCCCGCGCGGCGCTGGAGGCCGAAGGGATTGGCACCCGCGTGGTGTCGATGCCCTGTATGGAACTGTTCGCCGAGCAGGACGAAGCCTATCGCAAGCGGGTTCTGCCTGCCGGTCCAGTCCGAGTGGGCATCGAGGCCGCGATGCGCGCAGGCGGCTGGGATCGCTGGCTGCTGGGTGAGCGCGGGCGCGAGGCCAAGGCGGGCTTCATCGGCATGACCGGCTTCGGTGCCTCCGCTCCGGCCGAAGAACTCTACGAGAAGTTCGGCATCACTGCGGCTGCGACCGTGGCCAAGGCCAAGGAACTGCTGGGCTGAGTTCCACAGTCAATCTGATCGGGAAAGGGCGGCCATGTGCCGCCCTGTTCGTTGTTAATGTGTGTTCTTTTTGCCGGTGACTGCCGACAGCACCGGCGCGATGACTTTTGTCGCCAACGGGATCAACAGAATGCCGAGCGCCAGCCCAAAGACGCCATCCATGGCAGCCTTGGCGATCCATTCCACCGGCCCGATCCACGCCGCAGGAACCAAATGACCCACGGCATAGGCCCAGTCGTGGATCAAATGGCCTAGCCAGTCAAAGCCCAACTCTTCCATGCCATGAATGACGATCGACCCGCCAACCCACAGCATCGCCGCTGTGCCCACCACGGTCAGCAGGTGCATGAAACGCGGCATTCCCCGTACCAGCCCCCTGCCAAAGGCGCGCGTCGCCCCCAGACGTCCGTTTTCCGCCAGAAACAGGCCAAAGTCGTCGGCCTTCACGATCAACGCCACGGATCCGTAGACCGCAATTGTGATGCCGATCCCCGCCACCGCCAAAGTCGCCGCCTCCATCCAGAACCCGCTTTCGGGAATGGCGGCCAGAATGATGGTCATGATCTCGGCCGACAGTATGAAATCGGTCTTGATGGCGCCGGCAGCCTTCTGCTCTTCCAGATGCAGCGGATCGCCCGGTTCGTCCTCCTTGAA
The DNA here is from genome assembly GCF_025673445.1 of Ruegeria marisflavi. NCBI lineage: Bacteria > Pseudomonadati > Pseudomonadota > Alphaproteobacteria > Rhodobacterales > Roseobacteraceae > Ruegeria > Ruegeria marisflavi. The sequence continues at coordinate 7,344 of NZ_JAOVQN010000022.1, read as the reverse complement.
CACATGGCTGGTGTCGTGCGGCACAAGCGCGTGATAGACCTTCTCCGCGCCCTCAAAGCACAAATAGCCCCCACCTAGCATCAAGAGAGGCGCAATCAGCCAGGGCGCGAAATTCGCCAACAGTAGCGCGGCAGGCAACAGGATCAGCAGCTTGTTGCGGATCGAACCGCGGGCAATCTTCCAGATGATCGGCAATTCGCGCGCGGGCGCGAAACCATGCACATATTTCGGGGTCACCGCCGCATCGTCGATCACCGCGCCCGCCGCCTTGGCGCCCGCCTTGGCTGCCTGTGCCGCCACATCGTCGACCGAGGCCGCCGCGACCTTGGCAATTCCCGCCACATCATCGAGAAGGGCCAGCAATCCACTCATGCCCGCTTCCTTTCATCCTGCCCGCATCTTTGGTCACCCTAGTGTAACGCCTGCTGGCCGCAAGCGTTAGCGCAACCGGGCCAAGTTTGCGCTAACACACTCAAAATAAATCGGTTTTGCCCTTTCTGAGCCGGACAGCGCCGTCTATATGGCGGGACAAATTCACGTCTGTCGGAGTATCGGAATGACCATCAAGGTTGGTATCAACGGATTTGGCCGCATCGGTCGGTGCACCCTGTCGCATATCGCAGCCTCGGGCCGCGACGATATCGAGGTGATCAAGGTCAACGCAACCGGTCCGCTGGAAACCGCCGCCCACCTGATCAAGTACGACAGCGTGCATGGTCGTTTTCCGGGTGAGGTCAGCATCGGCGACGGCACCATGAACCTGGGCCGGGGCGACATGCAAATGTTCTCGACCTATGATCTGAACGAACTGGACTGGTCGGGCTGCGACGTGGTGCTGGAATGCACCGGCAAGTTCAACGATGGCGCCAAGGCCAAGGTGCATTTGGAGCGTGGCGCCAAGAAGGTGCTGCTATCCGCCCCCGGCAAGAACGTGGACAAGACCATCGTGTTCGGCGTCAACGACGACCAGCTAACCGCTGCTGACACCATGATCTCGAACGGGTCCTGCACCACCAACTGCCTGGCGCCGCTGGCCAAGGTGCTGGACGAGGCATTCGGGATCGAGCACGGCATCATGACCACGATCCACGCCTATACCGGCGACCAGCCGACGCTGGACCGCCGCCACAAGGACCTCTATCGCGCCCGTGCCGCCGCGATGTCGATGATCCCTACCTCGACCGGGGCCGCCAAGGCACTGGGTGAGGTGCTGCCGAACCTCAAGGGACGGCTGGACGGATCGGCGATCCGGGTGCCGACGCCCAATGTCTCGGCCGTTGACCTGACTTTCCGCGCCGGGCGCGACGTGACCGCAGAGGAAGTGAACGCTGCCGTGCAGGCCGCCGCCGCTGGTCCGATGAAGGGCGTGCTGGGCTACGAGCCCGCACCGCTGGTCTCGACCGATTTCAATCACACGCCCGAAAGCTCGATCTTTGCCCCCGACCAAACCCGTGTGGTCGAAGGCCGCATGGTGCGCGTGCTGGCGTGGTACGACAACGAATGGGGTTTCTCGGTCCGTATGGCGGATGTTGCCGTGGCCATGGGCAAGCTTGGCTGATTTACGCCGACCCACTTGAGAAGATACGCCCGCTCAGGTTATCTGAGCGGGCGTTTTCGTCGGAGCCGACCTTACATGACCAACCAGATCGCCCTTTGGCTCGGCATCTTTCTCCTGGGCGGGATGATGTTGGATTTTGCGATGTTCGGAACCGAGCACATCCTCTTTCTCGGCAAGAAGCTGTTCGATCTGCTTGAATGGATGGCATTCTGGCGGTGACACCTGCCACCTCGGCGTTACTTCACGGAAAGTCGCTCTTTCAACGCGTCGTTAACCAGCGGTGTCACGAACTTGGACACATCACCACCCAGACGCGCGATTTCCTTGACCAGCTTCGAGGCGATCGCCTGTCGGCGCGCATCGGCCATGAGGAACACTGTCTCGATCTTGTCGTCAAGCGCCCGGTTCATGCCAACCATCTGGAATTCATATTCAAAATCGGCAACAGCGCGCAGGCCCCGGACGATGATCTGAGCCCCGACATCCCGGGCGCAATCAATCAGCAGATTCTCGAAAGGATGGGCCACGATCTCGGTCTCTGTCTCGGCGCTGAGCTTGGCGCACTCGGCTTCGATCATTGCAACCCGCTCCTCCAGATTGAAGAGAGGCCCCTTGTCCCGGTTGATGGCGACACCAATAACCAGCTTGTCCACCAGAGCAGAGGCGCGCCGGATGATGTCGATATGCCCCAGAGTAATCGGGTCGAAGGTTCCGGGATACAATGCAACTCTCATGGCGCCCTCCTGCGCAATATTATTGCTGCGCAAGCAAACATATCTTCGCCGCAGGTGCAAGCATTCCAACCTGCGGCGAAAAAACTTGGCGGATCAGTGCCCCATGATCATGCTTTCAAGGGCATCCTTTTCCATCGCCAGTTCCGACAGCTGCGCCTTGACCACATCGCCAAGAGTGACAATGCCGATCAGCTTGCCTTCTTCGACAACGGGCATGTGCCGGAAACGCCGCTCGGTCATCTGCGTCAGAACGTTCTGGACAGACGAATCGCGGGTGCAGGTCACCAGATCCGCCGTCATGTATTCGCTCACACTTTGCGTCAGGCAGCCACTTCCATTGGCAGCCAATTCACGCACGATGTCACGTTCCGACAAGATGCCAAGAGCAGTGACGCCGTCGTCCGAGACAACGACCGTCCCGATCCGCTTTTCCGCCAATATCGCCGCGGCTTCCGAGACCGTTGCCGATGCCGGGACGGTGACCACCGCGTCACTGGCCTTTGACTTCAGAATGGCCTGAACAAGCATTCGCAACTCCTCCGAAAATATCTTCTCACTTTCCAAAGCGTTGCGTCAAAGGGCGATCCTGTCAAGACGCGCCATGGCCTTCAAGCCGTGCCACCTCGTCGCGGATACCGCGAGAGAGTGCCTCGGCGAACCGGTTCAGACGCTCGCTGCGCTGATCTCCCTGATGGCGCACTAGGTAAAAAGAACGCGTCAGACTGATCCGGTCGGTCAGAATCTGGCGCAGATTGCCGTGAAATGGTAGCGTGAAGTCATGCGCAACGCACACGCCGGATCCGTGAGACGCATGCCGAAGCTGGACTGATACCGAATTCGACGACAGCGCAACACGTTCAACACCGATATCATTTAGATAATCCAGTTCTCGGTCAAAGATCATGTCGGGAATATAGCCGATCATCCGATGGCCCTTAAGGTCCTCGACTTTTTCGATGGGCGCATTGCGCCTTAGATACTGGCGCGCGGCAACCAGGTGCAGCTTGTAATCGGTGATCTTCTGTACCAGCAGATGCCCGGCAGTCGGGGCGCTAACGGTAATCGCCATGTCTGCCTCGCGCCGCGACAGGTTGATGATGCGCGGCAGGGCCAGGATCTGAATATCCAGATCCGGGTTCTCGTCGCTGATCTGCGCACAGACCTGCGGCAGCAGGTAGTTGGCGCTCCCATCCGGTGCACCTATTCGAATCTGGCCAGTCAACCCTTCGGTCGTGCCCGCCAGTGCCTCGGATGCGCTGCGCATCGCAGCCTCGGCCTGTTCCCCATGCGCCAACAGCCGCTCTCCGGCCGCTGTCATGGTGTAGCCCTGTGGCGACTTGGCAAAAAGGGGCGTGTCGTATGCCGCCTCCAACCGGGCAATCCGTCGGCCGACCGTGGCCGGATCTAGTTTCAGCAACCGCCCCGCCCCGGAAAGACTTTCCTCGCGCGCAACGGCCAGAAACACTTTCATATCATCCCAATGCGGTTCCATAGGCCACCCAATACTGCATTCTTGCAAAACGACTTTGAAATCTTGCCCCTTTTCTCGGGATTTCTGCAAGCCTAAAGTGCCGTCAGCCAATCCGGAGGAGATCCCATGCAGGAACTGACCCACTATATCAACGGCGAACATGTCAAAGGCACCTCGGGCCGTTTTGCCGATGTCTTCAACCCCGCCACCGGCGAAGTACAGGCCAAATGCCCGCTCGCCTCGACCGAGGAAATGGCCCGCGCGGTGGAAATCGCCGCCGCCGCCCAGCCCGCCTGGGCCGCCGTCAACCCGCAGCGCCGCGCACGGGTGATGATGAAATTCGTCGACCTTCTGAACCGCGACATGGACAAGCTGGCCGAGGCACTGAGCCGCGAGCATGGCAAGACCCTGCCCGACGCCGCCGGCGACGTGCAGCGCGGGCTGGAAGTGGTGGAATACTGCATCGGCGCCCCGCAGATGCTGAAAGGCGATTTCACCGACAGCGCCGGCCCCGGCATCGACATGTATTCGATGCGTCAGGCCCTGGGTGTCACCGCCGGTATCACGCCGTTCAACTTCCCCGCCATGATCCCGATGTGGATGTTCGCGCCCGCCATCGCCTGCGGCAACGCTTTCATCCTGAAACCGTCCGAGCGTGACCCCTCGGTGCCGCTGATGCTGGCCGAACTGATGGAAGAGGCCGGACTGCCCAAGGGCATCCTGCAGGTGGTAAACGGCGACAAGGAAGCGGTCGACGCGATCCTGTACAACCCGGTGATCCAGTCGGTCGGCTTTGTCGGCTCGACCCCGATCGCCGAGTATATCTATGGCACCGGCTGCGCCCAGGGCAAGCGCGTGCAGTGCTTTGGCGGCGCCAAGAACCACATGATCATCATGCCCGACGCCGATATGGACCAGGCCGCCGACGCGCTGGTGGGTGCAGGTTACGGTGCCGCGGGCGAACGCTGCATGGCCATTTCGGTCGCCGTGCCGGTGGGCGACGAGACCGCCGACCGCCTGATCGAGAAACTGGTGCCCCGCATCGAGAAACTGAAGGTCGGCCCCTATACCGCCGGCAAGGACGTCGATTACGGCCCCGTCGTGACCGCCGCCGCCAAGGAAAACATCCTGCGTCTGGTAAACTCGGGCGTGGAACAGGGCGCCAAGCTGGTGGTCGATGGCCGCGATTTCAGCCTGCAAGGCTACGAAGACGGCTTCTTTGTCGGCCCGCATCTCTTTGACCATGTCACCCCCGACATGGACATCTACAAGAAAGAGATCTTTGGCCCGGTCCTCAGCACCGTGCGCGCCAAGACCTATGAAGAGGCGCTTGGCCTGGCGATGGACCACGAATACGGCAACGGCACCGCGATCTTTACCCGCGACGGCGACGCCGCGCGCGATTTCGCCAACCGGATCAATATCGGCATGGTCGGCGTCAACGTGCCGATCCCGGTGCCGCTGGCCTATCACACTTTTGGCGGCTGGAAGAAATCCGCGTTTGGCGACCTGAACCAGCACGGCCCCGACGCGTTTAAGTTCTATACCCGGACCAAGACCGTCACCGCCCGCTGGCCCTCGGGCATCAAGGAAGGCGGCGAATTCTCGATCCCCGTGATGGAATGATCCGGTCCAAATACCAAATAAGAAAAGGCAAGGGCGCTGGAAACAGCGCCCTTTCTCACTCGTCTCAAGTCAAATAACTTATGCTGGTCAGGCGGCCTTCGTCTTTCGCCGACGCATGGCTCCAAAACCAGCAAGGGCACCGGCCAGCAGCAGACCAGTCGCAGGCAACGGGACTACCGATGGCTCGTAGTTGACCGTGACAGCTTTGAATTTCCAGTCGTCGTAACGCCCGAATGCACCGACGGCCCAGACCTTGCTGAGAATACCAGTCGGGTTAAATTCGCTGAACTTTGCATCGCTTCCCGCATTTGTCGAGTTGCTGATAAAGTCATTTACACCGATGCTGCCATCACCGCTTGAATCATACATCCAGCGAAAGTTCTCGCTGCTGTCATAGTAGCCGAAAATCAGTTCTGCAATACTGACCGACACCGAAAATGTCATAACAATAAAGTCGTACCGTCCGTAACCATCGACCCAATGCGCCTCCCCCGAAGAGTTGGTAACACCGGCACCGCCGAAGTAACGCCCGATACGAGGATCCGATGCGAAGGACGCTGAAGTGATGGTGTTACCAGAAACGCTGATACTGGTAAACGATCCGGCCGCAAAGTTGGCGTCGATCCCACCAGAGCTCAGATTAAAGGACGACGGCAGAAGACTATAGTTCGTCGAGTCGCCTCCACTCAGGTTAAACGTCGCGCTTGTCAACGCCGACGCAGAGCCAGCGGCCAAGGTCAAAGTCGTAGCCACAGCGATCATCTTTGGCTTCGAAAGTTTTTTCATAGATCACCTATTCGTTACGTTTACAGGATCGTCAGATGCACAAGATCCCCCAATTAAGCATTACTATAGAAAACTTTCACATCAGAAGTGACGTTTTGCTTTGAAGTTAAAATTTGAATTTCATTAATTAGCCGACAGAAGAACAAGAAATTTCCGCCTCAAAACCACCCAACACACCAGAAACACTAAGAATTTTCTTCGATTCTCTGGTTATTTCTCAAACTCCTCGCTGTCGAGTTTCCTAAAACTCGTCCAGTGTGAACCTACCGTTTCCGAAACGGAAACATTCAATAAGTTGTAATCTAACTAATAAGTTTTCAAAAGCTAAACAATCCGTCAATAAAGCTCGAATCACAAACTCAAACACCAACGGTCATCGTACTGCTTTTTCCGCAGTTTCACGCCTATTTGACGCACTTGCCTCACTAGGCGCTGGAAACCGAAACAACGCCACACTATCTTGAGCCCAACGCTAAGAAGCAATGAGCAGGTAACCAGCGAATGCAACGAAAAATGACCCGCCGCGCGACCCTGATGGGCTTCGCTGCAACCTTGGCCACACCGACCATCGTCCGCGCGCAATCCACCGATGCTTTTCCAACGAACGAGGAAGTGATCCGCGACCAAGTTGCGGTTCGGCGAAATATCTCGGCCTTTGCCCAGCAGAATTGGCAGAACCATTTTGACACTATCGGAGTTGGCTGCCTGCTGGCTGACATATCCAGCCGGGCCGTACATTACTGGGCACCGGACGGCACCTATAAACTCTACCCCTCCTCGGTGCCGATGACCGAAGAGCTGACCCGGCGCGGCTACACCGAGGTGGTGCGCAAGAAGGTCAACCCCAGCTGGACCCCCACCGCCTCCATGCGCGAGCGCGATCCCACCCTGCCGATCCGAATGGAAGGCGGCGAAGAGGGCAATCCACTCGGCACCCGCGCGATGTACCTGACCTGGCCCGCTTATCTGGTGCATGGTACCCAGGACACCCGCAAGATCGGACGGCAAAGCTCGTCGGGGTGTATCGGGCTCTACAACCAGCATGTCGAGGAACTTTATGAACTGGTGCAGGTCGGCACCCAGGTCCGGCTGCTCTAGGGTCTGTTGAGATTCAGGATTCCCATCTGGTCTAGGTTCTGATTCAAACTCCCAAAAGGGAGGTCTGAATG
>NZ_JAOVQN010000021.1:0-81311 GCF_025673445.1 Ruegeria marisflavi | reverse complement strand
CACGGCTCAAAACCATACCGCGCACACCTCGTCAACGTCATGACAAAACGCGCCGTAATAGCGGCGGCGTAAAGCGCGTGCACTTTGCAAGCAGCCCTGCCACGGATCATCCCTGGCGGGGCTGACTTGTCTCCAAGGCGGACCTGATGCGGGTGTTTCCGCGCGCCTTGAGGACAAGAGGAACACAGAGTTTAGTCGTGTCATGGATGGTGACGCAATCGAGGCATTGGAAGCATTCGTCAAAGTCGATTTTTCCCGAGGGGCGGATTGCCCCATACTGGCATCGGACGCGGCACAACTGGCAGGGGCTGCCGCATTCCGGGCGTCGTGGTATCCAGTTGCGCAGTCGCAACAGCCCAGCGATAGCCATCAGAGCGCCCAGCGGGCAAAGGTATCGGCAAAAGCTCTTGAAGCTGATCATCCCGATCAGCACCAGCGATACAGCATAAGCCGTGTAGGTCCACTCCCGCAGGAAATAAGAGGTGATCGCGGTCTTGAACGGTTCGATCTCTACTGCGGTGTCGATCTGATCGGGGGCCAGAACCGCAACCAGGACAAGCCCGAGCAGCATGGCATGTTTCAGCCATTTCATCCGTTTGTCCCATTGGTCGGGCAGGTTCCACTGGCGCAGGCCAAGGCGGCGGCCCAGATGGTGTGCAAACTCTTGGAATGCACCGAACGGACACAACCAGCCGCAGAACAAGCCACGTCCCCAGAGAAAGAAACCTAACAGGGCTGCCAACCAGATCACCAGTGAAAATGGATCGTATGCCAGAAAGGTAAGGCTGCCGCCTGTGGTTATCGTGTGCAAGGTCGCAAGGGGGGTTACGATCGACAGCTGCCCTTGTCCCCACCAGCCGATGAAGCCAAGCACAAAGGCGAGGACGCCCAGTCGGATCGGTGTGAACAGACGCAACCCGGCGAGCCAGCTTTGCCGGAACAGGAGGATGGGTAACAGGACTGCCAGAAACAGGAGCAGAACCAGGACATCAGGCAGTCTGTGTTCCAGGGCCGCGCGCCACGCCGGTTTGTTACCGGGGCTTTGCGGTGTGATAAAGAAGCGTCCAGGCGTGCTGTGCTGTGCCGTGAATTCGGCGGACCCGATGACCGGGCGGAAGCTGCCATGCTCACGCAGGACCTTGAGCGACAAGATCCATTCCGAAGCAGGATCAAACCCCAGGCGGCGGTCCGCCCGAAGGATCATGGCGGCCCCCTGCGGCAACTCTGGAGCCAGCTCGACAAAAAGATCCGCATCCCGCAGGGCAACGGGTAGACCGCCCTGTTGGGCGGTCAACAGATCCGGTGCGGTGTTGCGAACAAAATCCTCATCCACCAGACCGTGGCGCGCGGTCTCGATCAAAAGGAGGGGTTCGTCATGTGGTGATAGTGTCAGAAAGTCACCGAGCTCTTGCAACGTCTGAGGAGACAACACGGCGGCGGCGATGGATCGAGGACCTATGTCAATGATCCAGAGGTCGATATAGTGGGCATCCGGTTCTGCCTTTGCCAGCGGATCGTCATCTGCCCAGAGGGTCTCTGAGAAGGCCGCTTGGACCTGTTCATTTGTCACCACGTGATGCGAAGCGATGCCCAGATTGACCAGCGCCACCCAGTCGAGGTCCTCCTGGTGTTCGGGATCGGGCCGCGATGGCTGCCCGATCTTCAGCCCCTGCATCTTGTCCCGCGCAACCGCAAGGGTGGCCGCCAAGATGCTTTCGTGCGCGATCCGGACCGAAGCGGTCGCCTTGGTCACGCCGTCCAGGTAGACGAGTGAAGAGCTTTCGGACCCGCTGTTGCCATAGGGTGTTCCGACGACCATGGGGCTGGCGATGTTCAATCCCTTGTACTGCTCGAGAAAGGCTTTGAACGGCGCAACACCCAGGCCGGAAACGAAAATCGGTTCATTCTGTTCGATCAGGTCGACGTCGATGAAGTTCCCCGCGCGGTCCAGTTGCACCAACAGGTTGATAGGTGCACCCGAGAACCCGGGCAGGGGCGCCAATGGCTCGGTTTCGAAAACATAGCCCGCCTCGGCGCCATAGACATCGACCAGGCGATAGACCTCGGAACTGTCAAACTTTTCGCCCAGCAGCAGCGGAGGTTTGACAAAAGGTTCGATCTGCGCCGGGGACAGCAGATCCGCTCTGGCCGCCACCGAGAGGCAAATCGTGATCAGCCAGAAAAGCAACGCGCGCATGCCTGAAAGCTAGGCAAACCCGCGAACCGGCGACATTGGACAAAGGTCTAATCCGGCGCCTTGCATCTTGACAGGTCGTCCCGTCGGAACGCCAATCTGGGTCGGAAACCCCGGAGGAACTGGCAATGCGCAGGATCGCTGCGGCAACCGGTCTTTTGCTAGCCTGGCTGGCCGAAACCGCCGTGGCGGAGAGTTACGGCAGTATTCGCGAACGGCGGCCCGATCTGTTCCATCCCGAGTCCGGATACAGGATCGCCCGTCACCGGGCGCCTGTGCCGGATGACATTCCACTGCCTGTGCGCCGTGTTTCGGCCCTTTGGGCGAGGACGCTGCTGGACCGTGGGGCGCTGGCGCTGGATGTGTTCGGAGCTTCCCAATCCCGTTTCGACGAACTGGATGGCACCTGGCTGGTGTCCGAGCCGCGCATGAGCCTGCCTGGGGCGGTCTGGCTGCCCGAGGTGGGGCGGGGGGTGCTTGAACCAATGATCGAACGCTACTTGCAACGGGAACTTGAGCGGGCGACCGGCGGCAAGAAGGCCCATGCCGTTGTTGTGTTCTGTGTGGCCGATTGCTGGATGAGCTGGAACGCGGCTCAGAGGATCGCGGCCCTGGGGTACTTGCAGGTTCATTGGTATCCGCACGGAACCGACGGTTGGGCGGACCTCGGCTGGCGGTTAGAGCCGGTTGAGCCGGTTCCTGTCGGGCTGGACTGACGCCGCTCAGTTCGCGCGTGGCAGGATCAATCGTTCAATCTCGGGATACAGATGGCTGACCGAACGGTGAAATTCTTGCGGCTGCGCCCCCATGGAGGCGAACTCGTCGGGGAGGGGCGTTTCCATGATTTCGATCATGTCTAGGCCCATGCCAGCCGCCGCGACCAGCCTGTCATTCAGCCAGGTCAGGTAGGCGCTGGTCTGCCGGATCGCGATGCCGGCGCGGTCGAGCGGACCATGGCCGGGCAAGACCGCCGGTGCCTGTACCGCCGCAAGCGTTGTCAGAGCCTCTTGCCAGCGTGCCAGATCCGCATGTGGTGTTGTGGGCGCGCGGTCGAGAAACACCAGATCGCCCGTGATCAGCAGGCCGGTTTCGGCGTCGATCAAGGCAAGATCGCTGGCGGTATGGCCGCCAAGGGGCAGGGCGGTCAGGCGACGGCCGTCCACGACGATGTCGCCTGTTCCAATCTCGATGCTCGGGGGCACCGGTTCGGTTCCGCGCATCCAGTCGCCCAGCAGCCGATACATGTTGTCCGAAAACCCGTCGCCCTCGGCGCGGGCGGCGGCAATGGTGCCGCCAAGCGCCAGGATCGGTTTATCGGCAAAGACCTGGTTGCCAAAGTAATGGTCCGGATGGTGATGGGTGTTGATCACTGTCGACACGCCGCGCAGGTCCAGTTTGCGAAGCGCCAGGTTCAATGCTTCGCCGTATCGGCGGGATGAACCGCTGTCGATCAGGATCAACCCGCTCTTGCCTTGCAGGATGGCGCAATTGACGATGGCGCCGCCATTGTCGCGGGAAAAATACTCGGTCGCGCCCTCGATCATCCAGACCCCGGAGAGGATGGGAACTGGGCGCAGGTCGTAGCTGTGTCGCGCCTCAGCCCAGAGCGGCGAGGTCTGGGCGACATGCGCCACACCGCCCGCCAACAGTCCAAGCGCCGCCCGGCGGGTGGTCATCAGTTCACTTCCTCGTCGGTCAGGATGCCTTCGATCTCGTTGCCATTGTTGTCGCGGCCGCGCACATGCAGCAGGGACGGCATGGTTTCGGGATCGAAATAGAGGGTAAAGGCAGGATCCTCGTTCACCGGTTCGCTCAACGCGATGCGGGCAACTTCATGGCCATCGTCGGTGCTGAACGTGAGATCGCGGATGATGAAGACTGGAATGCCATCGGCCAGCCCGGTGTCCATCGGGTGATCGACAATCACCCTGGCGCGCCCCGAGGATCTCCACAACCTGCCATGCATCTCGCCCAGCTTCTCCTCCCAATCGTCGGAGGCATAGGCCAGCGCCGGTGCGGTGCACCCGCCGCCTGCCGCATCGATCAACGTGCCGCCGACGTGCCAGCCGTCCGTACGGGTGCGGACCGAGGCCCGGATCGCGGTCGCCTGATCGATCTTGAACCGCAACGCCAGTTTTGGTTCGGCATCGCCGGGGAAAAAGCTGAGGATCTTGGGGATGGGGCCATAGTCGACCGAAATTACGATCTCTTCCACATCGCTCAGCGCGGTAGCATCGACCAGAAGCGGCACGTTGAACGCGTCCTCGGCCGTGTCTGGAGCAATGACCCGAACCCGGTCATCGAACCGGATCTGTGCCGGGTCACCCAAAAGCGCTTCCTGATGATAGTCCCACATACCCGATGAATAAGGGTCGTCCAATTGAACCTGTGGTGCGCTTGCGGCCGATCCGGCCATCAGGCCAATGGCGACGGCAAGTGCACTGCTGCGTGTGAACATCGGCTCCTCCTCCGTGCCGCATTGGGCCATGCGGGGCGGAGGAGGGCAATTGCACTTTGGTCTATGCCCGCGTGCTCAGGTCTTGAATACGCGGTAGATCGCCGGGATCACCAGCACCGTCAGCAAGGTCGAGCTGAGCAGGCCAAAGAGCAGCGACAGCGCCAGACCCTGAAAGATTGGGTCGGTCAGGATGACCGCGGCGCCGATCATCGCGGCAACTGCTGTCAGCAGGATTGGCTTGAACCGGATTGCACCCGCCTCGATCAGAGTCTCGATCTTGTCGAGCGCCGGGTCGGCGTGGCGGATGAAATCCACCAGCAGTATCGAGTTTCGCACGATGATGCCTGCAAGCGCGATGAACCCGATCATCGACGGCGCCGAGAAGGGCGCATTGAACAGCCAGTGCCCGGCGATGATGCCCAGAAAGGTCAGCGGTACCGGGGTCAGTACCACCAGCGGCAAGCGGAACGACCCGAACTGCGCCACCACCAGGATGTAGATGCCCAAAAGCGCCACGGCAAAGGCCGCACCCATGTCGCGGAAGGTGATCCAGGTCACCTCCCATTCGCCGTCCCAAAGAAGGGTGATCTTGCTTTCATCCTCGGGCTGACCGTTCAGGCGGATCTCGGGTTTCTCGCCTTCGGGCCACTCCATCTGCTCCAAGGCGTCGGCCACCGCCAGCATGCCGTAAAGCGGTGCTTCGAACTCGCCCGCAAGCTCGGCCATCACCATTTCGGCTGCGCGGCCGTTGTGACGGAAGACCGGGAAGGAGGCATGTTCTTCACGCATCTCGATCACGTTGCCTAGTTCGACAACACCGCGCGCACCCGGAAGCACATTGGCGGGCACCGGGGTGGAGAGGAAGCGCTCGTCGACGACGCGATCAGCCTGGTCGCGTTCGACGGTGATCGGGATCGGATATCGGCCGTCACCGCGGTGCGAGTATCCCACCGTCTGACCGGCATTCAGGATCGCCAGGGTCGTGAAAACATCCTGTTCCTCGACTCCGAAGAAATCGAGTTGGTCAGTCGACACAGTGGCGCGCAGCCGGCGCGGTTGGGTGCCGAAACTGTCGTCGACATCCACGATATAGGGCACGGATTCGAACGCCTCGCGGATTCTGGTTGCCGCAGCACGGCGGCTGTCGCCATCGGGACCATAGACCTCGGCCAGAAGGGTTGCGATGACCGGCGGACCCGGCGGCGGTTCGACCGTCTTCAGGCTAGTGCCCGAAGGCACGTCCAGCTCTGCGATCCGTTGCCGGATCTCCAGGGCGATGTCGTGGCTGGTGCGGTCGCGCTCTCCCTTTGGTGTCAGGTTGATCTGAACGTCGCCCATTTCCGGCCGCGCGCGCAGATAATAGTGGCGCACAAGGCCGTTGAAATTGAACGGGGCCGCATCGCCCGCGTGGGTCTGGGCCGAGATCACTTCGGGCAGATCCAGAACTGCGACCGCCACAGCCTGCGCCACCGCATCCGTTGCCTCGACCGAGGATCCCTCGGGCAGGTCGATGACCACCGAAAGCTCGGATTTGTTGTCGAACGGCAAGAGCTTGACCGTCACGTCGCGGGTGTAGAGCGCGCCGAGCGAACCAAAGGAGAGCCCCGCCGCCAGGAGCAGGAACAGCCCACTGCCGCCCTTGGTCCTCAACAGCGGACGCGCCACGGCGCGATAGAGCCGCCCCAGCGCCCCGCCGTGTTCGGCATCGTGTCCGCCGCCATGGCCATGGGCCGGAGCGCGACCGGCGATCTTGACCATCAGCCAAGGGGTGATGATCACTGCGACAAAGAAGGAAAAGATCATCGCGGCAGAGGCATTGGCCGGGATCGGGCTCATATAAGGTCCCATCAGCCCCGAGACAAAAAGCATCGGCAATAGCGCTGCCACCACGGTGAGCGTGGCAACGATGGTGGGGTTGCCCACCTCGGCCACGGCGCGGATCGCCTTTTGTGACCGGCTGGCCTCGTCCGGCATTGCCCAGTGGCGGGCGATGTTCTCGATCACAACGATAGCGTCATCGACCAGAATGCCGATGGAGAAGATCAGAGCAAAAAGCGACACCCGGTTCAGCGTATATCCCATGATCCAGGCGGCGAAGAGCGTCAACAGAATGGTGACCGGGATGACAACGGCGACGACGATGCTTTCCCGCCAGCCAATGGAAAACAGGACCAGAACCACGATGGACACCGTGGCAAGGCCGAGGTGAAACAGCAACTCATTGGCCTTTTCATTTGCGGTCTCGCCATAGTCGCGGGTGACCGTAACCTCGACGCTATCGGGGATCAGGCTGTCTTCGAGCGCATGGACCTTGTGCAGGATTTCCTCGGCTACGATCACGGCGTTCGCGCCCGCCCGCTTGGCGATGGCCAGAGTGACCGCAGGGATCCGTTCGATGGTGCCATCTGGTCCACGGGTCACATTGGCGACGATCCGGTCCGAGGTATCGGGCACAAAGCTGACATCCGCGACATCGCGGACATAGACGGGCCGGTTGTCTCGGGTGGTCAGCAAAAGGTTGGCGATCTCAGCGGGCGCTTGCAGGGTTTCGCCAGCGACCAGCGCGATTTGTTCACCGTTGTTGCGGATATAGCCAGTTGTCAGCGCCCGGTTTGCGCCCTGCACCTTGCCTGCCAGTTGTTGCAGGGTCACACCGTAGAGCGCCAGTCGTTCTGGATCGGGCGCTATGCGGATCGCCTCGGGCGCTTCGCCGACCAGATAGGTCAATCCGACATCGGCGATCTTGGCCACCTGCACCTGCAATTCCCGTGCGATCCGTGTAAGGTCGTTGGCGGAAATCCCGCTTGCCGGGTCCTTTGGGCTGAGCGTCAGCGAGACGATCGCCACGTCGTCGATCCCACGTCCGACGATCAGTGGTTCGGGTATGCCGACAGGAATCCGGTCGATATTGGCGCGAACCTTGTCATGCACCCGCAGGATTGCATTGTCGGCGGGGGTGCCAACAAGGAAACGGGCCGTGACCATCGCGTAGTCGTCGCTGGTCTGGGAATAAACATGTTCGACCCCATTGATGCCCTTGACGATGGTTTCCATCGGTTCGGTCACCAGCTTAACCGCGTCCTCAGCCTTGAGCCCCGGGGCCTGAATGTGAATGTCGACCAACGGCACCGAGATCTGCGGTTCTTCCTCGCGTGGCAGGCTAATTAGTGCGACCAACCCCATGGCGAGGGCGGCCAGAATCATCAGCGGTGTCAGGGCCGAGCCTATGAAGGCCCGGGTCAGCCCCCCGGCAATGCCGAGTCCGGTTGGCGTCTTGGGATCACTCATGACCGGTCACCAGCGTTTCGCCGACACGCAAGCCAGACAGGACTTCCACCATTTGGGTCCCTGCGACATTGAACAGTTCACCTATCATCACGACCCTTTCCGATGCTTCTCCACCGGCAGAGGCCACACGGACGAAATCGAGCCCCATTCGAAATTCAACCGCATCCACCGGGACAGCCATTGTTTCGGTTTGACCGACCGGGAGCCGCACCAATACTCGGCGTCCGATGAAATCTGCCGAGAGGTTCGCCACCTCAACATCGGCAATCACCCGTCCGTTTTCGATTTGCGGATAAAGCTTGGCCAGAGTTCCGGTTTCGGCGCCATCAGCGCCACCAATCTGGATTTCGTCTCCTTCGTTGAGGAAATCAGCATGCCTTTCAGGAACCGCCAGACGCAGAAAGAAACCGCCGCCACCAATGGTCGCGATCATCTCGCCAGGAAGTACCACCGAACCGGCGGTTACAGGCACCGATATCACGGTACCGGAGATTGGGGCAAGGATCCGGCCTTCGTCGGTGCGTTGCAACAGGACATCCTTTTGCGCCTCGGTCGCCCCGATCCGGCCTTGGATCACTTCCACCTTGGTGCGCAGACCGTCAACGTTCTGTTCTGTCGTCACCCCACGTTCCAGCAGGTTCAGACCGCGCGCGAGTTCCGCCTGTGCATTGGTCAGTTCCGAGTTCAGAGACATCAGTTGCGCGTCAATGGCGCGCAGCTCTAGCTCAAGTTTTTCGTCAACTGTGGTGCCTATGTGCTGACCTTGTGTGACTTGCGAACCCTCAACGACCGATATCGCTTCAAGCGTCCCACCCAGACGAGAGCGTGCAGGGATGTTGTTCCGTGACTCCACCTTGGCGAACACAGCCTTCCATTCTGTTTTTGTCACCCGCTCCACAGTCGCCTCGGCTGCTGCTGAGAAACCGGCAGTTAACGCGAAGACAAAGGTCGCGGTGGCGAAGACAATACGTTTCATGGGGCACCTTTCGGGTCGCTGTCAAATAGGACCGCGTCTTTTGCGCAGTCTGACAAGATATATATTCAATATTTTGATTGTGTATGCAACGGTCAATCCGCAACTCGGCCCCTTGGCATGCCAATTTGCCACGATATCTCCATCAAACGGATCTTGCGACGCAATGATCAAGTTCACCTTAGGTGGTGCGACCGAGGTTGTGCGTGGGGATACTGCTGATCGGATGCGAACTCTTGCCCGGGGCCCGGCATCAGTTGGCGCATTCGATCAGTCTTTCTTTTTTCCCTGCTGGAGGGGCTCTTTGTCCCTTGGCTGTGCCTGTGAATGGCGGTCTTGGGAAATAAGTTTCTACCTGAGCCAAAGCCCTTTTGATTTTATCCGGTTGCGGATGGCCTGCTCCTTATGCGGCAGATCCGTGCGGTCGAACATCGCGCGGATTTTCTCGCCTTTTCCCTGATAGACGATCTTTCTCAGTGGTTCGTAATTCTTCAGTACCTTCTTGATCGGGTTTGGCGCACAGACCTTTTCCAGAACATTGACCACGTGATCGGCCTCGCGGGCGTAAAGCAGAGGGAAGAGGCGGTAATGGCAGGTGACCGAACCGTCGAGCAGCCCTTCGGGCAGAGCATCTCGACCACCGCCGAAGGAATGGATCACCAGCGGCAGCGCCACCTGGTCAAGCCAGGGATCTAGACTTTGACACGCCAGTTCCCGCAACGGTGTGTCGCGGATCGAGCGGGCGTAGGTCAAGAATCGGTGACCGAATTTGTGTGGGCAGTCATAATAGAAGAAGCCCGCGTTAAAATAGAGATAGCGCTTCCAGTACTCGTCGGGCTGGTTGAAATCCAGCGAGCTTTCGAAATCCAGTCCGAACCGGCTATAGAGCGCCCGCCAGATATCGCTGTAGCCCGGCCCGTAAAGCGTGGGTTGCGGCCAGGTTCCTTCGCGCTTTAGCGAGGCCGTGGGGCGGCTGAAATCGAAGGGCACCGACATCAGGTCGCCGGTGACCAGCGTGTCCGTGTCGAAAAAGACAAAAGGTTCGCCCTCGGGCAGGGCCAGCAGCGCCTCGATCTTGTTACCATGCGGATAGGTCTGGCCGAACACCTTGTTCTCAAACGGCAAAAGCTCGGCCCCCAGCATGTCGAGCGTGGCGCGCACCTCGTCGCTCTGGATGCTCGGGTCCTCGTCCCATTTCCGGCCGGGCTGCGGGTGGGCGATGAACAGGCGGCCATCGAAATCGGGGGTCGAATGGCGCAGCGAGGCGGCGAAGAGCACCGCCTCGTATTGCAGGCGGTTGTTCTGGCCCACCACCACGATGTTAAAGGGCCTGCGCCCCGTCGTTTTCGCGACCTGTCGTTTTGCCATCTCTGCCCGCCGCCGGATTTGCTGATGCGGCGCCCCTGTTTTGACGTAGTATAGGGGCAGGGGTCGGGCGCCAAAAGCCCGGATTTCCCGCCAACTGATTTTGAAAGGCCCGTTCCAGATGCTCGATATTCTGTTGTTCCTCATCGCCGGCGCGGCGCAGTCGTCCCAGGGCGAGGACAAGACGCCCGCGCCAACCGAAAGCGCCGCGGCGGAGGCGCCTGCCGCGCCCGCTTTCCTGACTCAGGCGCCCTCGGCCGAGGCGCCCGCCGCGCCAGTCTTTCTATCGCCCGCGCCGCAACTCGTGGCCGAACCGCAGGTGCCCAGCGGCAAGTTCACCACTGCGACCGAGGTGAAGCCGATCCTGAATGCTACGCGTGGCAACTGGGTGGCGCTGCGCGACTATGACGGGCAGGACCTGCTCTATGTCACGCATTTGTGGTCCTGGCGCTGTGGGCTGGCCCAGATGACTGTCGCGATCAACGGGGCCGCGCCAGAGGTCTGGCCCTTGCCACCTTGCCATGCCGAGACCGCCGCGCCCAATGCGATCATCGAAAGCGACGGGTTGCCTTTCCGCAGCTTCCCTTCGGGCTCTGTCGCGCAGATCGAGGTTGAGCTGATCTATGACGATCTGAGCGCCGACAGTGCCAGTTTCGCGCGTGCGCAGGTGCTGATGCCCTGACGCGTCTGGCCCCTTCTCGGGGCGGTCAGATCAATGCGGTGCTGAGGATCGGGAAGTAACTCAGCAAGATCAGCACCGCCGTGACCGCCAGCAGAAAAGGCCAGAGTGCGGCGAAGATGGTGAAAGGCCGCACGCCTGACATGGCGGACGCGATATAGAGACCGACGCCCACCGGCGGCGTCAGCAGCCCGAGAACAAGGTTCAGGCTGATCACCACGCCGAACTGATAGGGGCTGATGCCATAACTGTTCATCGCGATTGGCAGCAGGATCGGTGTGATCAGGATCAGCGCCGCGATCCCGTCTATCAACATGCCCACGAACAGCAGGCACAGGTTGACGATCAGAAGAAAGGTGAACGGGTCCGAAGTCACGGTGGTCAGGAACGCCGCCAGCTTTTGTGGCAGTTCCTCGTAGATCACCACCCAGCCAAACACATTCGCCGCCGCGATCATGAAAATCACCAGCGAGGAATTGGTGGCGGTGCGGGCGAACATGGCGCCCAGGTCGCGGATATGGATCTCGCGATAGATCAGCCAGCCGACGGCAAAGGCGATGAGCGAGGCCACCGCAGCGCTTTCGGTGGGCGTGGCGATGCCAAAGAGGATACCGCCGACGATGGCCAGCGGGATCAGAAAGGCGGGCAGAGCGTCGCGCAGGGCGCGCACCGCCTGCGGCATTGTCATCCAGTCGCCCTTGGGAAACTCCTGCCACAATCCGATCAGGGCGACGACGACAAAGAACGATCCAGCCATGATCAGGCCGGGGATGATCCCGGCGATGAACAGATCACCAATCGGCAATTGCGCCAGAACGCCATAGATCACAAACAGCATCGACGGCGGAATGACCGGCGCCAGCAACCCGCCAGCAGCGGTGGTGGCGGCGGCGAAACCGGGGTCATAGCCCTCTTCCTTCATTGCGGGCACCATGGCCCGGCTCATCACCGCGATCTGGCTGGCCGCCGATCCGATGATCGCGGCCATGAACATATTGGCCAGCAGGTTGATATAGGCCATCCCGCCCCGAAACCCGCCGACAAAGACGCGCGCGGCGCGCACCAGCCGCTGGGTCATGCCGCCTTCGTTCATCAGTTCTCCGGTCAGGATGAACAGCGGAATGGCAAGCAGCCCGTAATTCTCTACGCCTGCGAACATCTGCTGGGCGAAACTGTCATAAAGCACCAGATTGCCGCTGTCATAGATGTACCACAGTGCAGTCAGCGCCAGCACCAGCGCAATCGGGACCGAACCGAACAGGAGCAGGGCGAAAAGAACGGGGGTCATCTCTGGTTCTCCGGCTGGGTGTCCGGGTCGGGGTGGAACAGGTTCGCAAAGGAATGCAGAAGCAATCCAAAGGTGAAGAGCGGGATCACCAGCCAGACCCAGACCTTCTTCAGGCCGATCGTATTGGTGGGTTCGGCATAGATGAAGTTGAAGGTCTGCCCCTGAAACAGTTTTACATCCCATCCTGCCCGCATGAGTTCCAGCGGCATGAACCAGCGCAGGCAGATCCAGACCATCAGGCAGGCAAAGAGGAACAACACCATGTCGACGGCACGCCCAAGCAGCCGTCGCAGCGGGGCTGTCAGAACCTCGTTCACAATCGTGACGGAAATGGCACTGCGAAAATGCACGGCGGCAGAGGCTGCCAGAAAGGTCATCCAGACCATGGCATAGATCGCCGCCTCGTCGACCCAATAGATCGCGTTACCGGCGGCGCGGGTCGTTACGTTCAGCAGGATCAGCCCGGTCACGGACGCGGCCAGCGTCGCGGCGCAAAAGATCTCGACCCTGGCCCAGAAACGGGATGCTCGATACAGCATGTGCCTGCCTGTTTGTTTGCGCGAAACGGGCCAGTCAGGGACCGGCCCGTTTGCTGTGTCGCTTGGGTTATTGGGTGTCCGCAGCGGTCTTGCGCAGATCAGCCAGGGACGGGGCCTTGGCGGTCCAGGTTGCCTCCCATTGCGCGATTGCCTCGCCAAAGAATTCGGAATCCACGGTCTTGAACATCTTGCCGACCTTGGTCAGGGCGTCGGTCCATTCCGGTTCCTTGGCGATATAGACGTCCAGCGTGCTGTCCACATGCTTGGCCATCAGTTCCGAGATCATCGCCTTGTCGTCATCGCTGAGACCGGCATAGACCCGGGCCGAAATCAGCCCAACCATCGGGAACATCATGTGGTTCGAGATCAGGATTGTGTCGGCATGTTCGTGGTATTTCAGAACGTTGATCAGCTCGACATCCATGTCGATGGCATCGACCTGGCCATTGGCCAGCGCATCATAGACCGCTGGCAGCGGCATCGGCGTGGGCGCGGCGCCCAGTGCGTTGTAGAAATCGAGGATCGGGTCAAAAGGGGTGATACGCAGCTTCAGCCCCTTTAGGTCGGCGGCCGAATTGACCGGGCCGCGGCTCAGGATCTGGCGCATGCCCGCGCTGCCATAGCCTACGCCAACGACGCCGGCCTCTTGCGGTAGGACGTCCAGCATTCCCTTGGCAGTGTCCGACCGCAGGATGGCGGCAGCATGACCGATGTCATTGGCAAGGTAGGGTGCATAGAACGCGCCCATGTTCGGAACCCGGTTCGAGACCTCGGCGATCGTCATGAAGGCCATGTCCAGTGCGCCGGTCTGCAACTGTTGCAGCATCTGCGCCTCGTTGCCCAGCTGCTGCGCCGGGAACACCGAAACGCTGTGTGCACCGCCGGATTTCTCGGCCAGTTCGGCGCCGAACGCCTCGGCCGCCTTGGTCCAGGTATGGGGCGGCGGGGTGATCAGGCCAAGGCGAAACTCCTTGGCGGCGGCGGGTAATGCGCCCAGAACCAGCGCAGCACATGCGATACCCTGGGCCAGACCCTTGAAGCTGATTGTCATTGTTGTCTCCCTGTTAGAATCGTTGTTTTTGGGCAGTCTAATCCGGGTTTATAGTTTCACCCAACCCTCGGGTGGCTCTTTGCCCGGATGGAGTTCTCCGCAATTGGGGCAGGTGCGCGCGGCCGTGTCGGCGTAGAATGTCTGGTAGACCGGCGGCAGGTCTCGCACGATGCTTTCCAGCACAAGCTCAGCCCGGTGGACCAGGCTGCCGCAACCGAAACAATACCACTCAATGGCGTCATGGGCGCCTTCGGGGCGCTTGGGTTCGATCACCAGCCCGACAGAGCCTTCTTGCGGGCGCTGCGGCGAGTGGCGCACATGCGGCGGCAACAGGAAAATGTCGCCCTCGCGGATAGGCACGTCATAGAACTCGCCGCCTTCGTAGAGTTTCAGCACCATGTCGCCCTTGAGCTGGTAGAAGAATTCCTCGACCGGGTCGTCATGGTAATCGGTGCGCTTGTTGGGGCCGCCGACCACGGTCACCATCAGATCCGCGTCTTCCCAGACCTGCTGATTGCCAACGGGCGGTTTCAGCAGATGTTTGTGTTCGTCGATCCATTTCTGGAAATTGAAGGCGCTCAGCCGTGCCATCGGGTGTTCCTCTTCACCGATACTGCCCTTTGCGGGCCTGTTTCGGCGTCGGGTCGGACAAGGCCGCAAGACAAGGAAATTGTCCGAATGCCGCTATCGAAAATCGCGAGAGCAGCGCGGGAACCGGCCTTACGAACCGTGGGGTGTCGTCGAACTTCCTTCATGCATGAAATTTTAAGGTTAAAGGAATGGCTCCTGTCAAGTGTCTTGGCCGCGGTCGAGGGTCGGGGCGGTTGATCACCTATGCGTGAACGTGCTTTCTTGGCCCCCGCAGCGCTCCAGATCGACGGGCGACAGAGCAAGCAGGAAACAACCCATGCGGATCAATGCGGATTTCAGCCAGCGTGCGGCGGTGCATTTCGACCAGACGGACTGGGTGCCGTCGCCCGCGCCCGGGGTCGAACGCAAGATGCTGGACCGGATCGGGGCCGAGGTGGCACGCGCCACCACCATCGTTCGCTTTTCGCCGGGCAGCGCCTTTGCCGCCCATACCCATGAAGGAGGCGAGGAATACCTGGTTCTGGACGGTGTGTTTCAGGATGAGCTGGGCGATTTTCCGACCGGCTCTTATGTGCGCAACCCGCCGACCTCGTCCCATACACCCGCAACCGAGCCGGGGGCGACCATCCTCGTTAAACTCCACCAGTTCGACCCTGCGGACCGTACCGAGGTGCGCCGGTCGATCACCGGAAAGAGCGACGAGACACTCTTTGCCGATGCACATGAAGAGGTGCGGCTGGAAAGCTGGGTGGCAGGCGCGCGGGTGATGCGCGATCTGCCCGGCGGCATCGAGGTCTTCGTGCTGGAGGGCGGGTTTCAGGAAGGTGGCGAGACGTTCTCCCGCTGGGACTGGCTACGCCTGCCGCCGGGTGGCAGGCTGGATCTGACTACGGGGCCTGAAGGCGCGCGCGTCTGGGTGAAATCCGGACATCTGATCGCGATGGTCTGACTTCCACGCGGAGCAAGTAAAGTTTTTTCCGAAAATTCTTGCGCTTTTCCTCTCTGTCCCGGGCGATTTCGCCCGGGTTTTTCATTTTTGACCGAAAGATAAATTTTACCAGTTGATAAAATTTCTGGATGTGGCAATCTCATCCCAATAACAAACATATCTTCAGGGAGAAGAGCGATGGCACAGGGCCAGATGGCTCCCGGCATTGTCGCCGGGCGGCTTTCCAGCGACGAACTTGCCGCGAATTTCGACGATCTGCATCCGGCCTATGCGCCGCATGAGGCGGCGGTGGCAGCGGATCGCTGCTATTTCTGTTACGATGCGCCGTGCCAGACGGCCTGTCCGACCGAGATCGACATTCCTCTGTTCATCCGGCAGATTCAGACCGGCCATCCCGAGGCCGCGGCGCGCACCATTCTGGATCAGAACATCCTAGGCGGCATGTGCGCCCGCGTTTGTCCCACTGAAACGCTCTGCGAAGAGGCCTGCGTGCGTGAGGCGGCCGAGGGCAAGCCGGTCGAGATCGGGCGGCTGCAACGCTATGCCACCGACACGCTGATGGCGCGCGGCGTGCATCCCTTTACTCGCGCGGCGCCCTCGGGCAAGCGGGTGGCGGTTGTCGGGGCTGGGCCTGCGGGTCTTGCCTGCGCGCATCGTCTGGCGATGCTGGGTCATGATGTGGTTATCCACGAGGCGCGGCCCAAGGCCGGCGGGCTGAACGAATTCGGCATTGCCGCCTACAAGGCGACCGGCGGATTTGCCGGGGCCGAGGTGGACTGGCTGCTGCAGATCGGCGGCATCACGGTTGAGCAGGGCTCGGCGCTGGGGCAAGGCCTTACGCTCGATGCGCTGCGCGCCGACTATGACGCGGTTTTCCTGTCGATCGGCCTGGCCGGGGTGAATGCCCTGCGCGCCGCGGGCGAGGACAAGGACGGCGTCCGCGATGCGGTTGATTTCATCGCCGAACTGCGCCAGGCGGGCGATCTGTCGGCACTGCCGGTGGGACGCAACGTGGTGGTGATCGGCGGCGGCATGACCGCGATCGACGCCGCTGTGCAATCAAAACTGCTGGGCGCCGAGAACGTGACCGTTGCCTATCGCCGCTCGCGTGCCGAAATGGGGGCGAGCCACTTCGAACAGGACCTGGCCGCCTCCAAGGGCGTCAGGCTGATGTTCAACGTGATGCCGGTGGCGGTGCATGGTAACGGGTCTGCGGTCGAGATCGAGCTGGAATACACCACCAGCGCGGGCGGCTCGGTGACCGGCACCGGAGAGACCGTGCGCCTGGCCGCCGATCAGGTGTTCAAGGCCATCGGCCAGACGCTGGAAGGCGCACCCGAGGGGCTGGAACTGGACGGGCGTAAGATCAAGGTCGACGGGTCGGGTCGCACCTCGGTTCCCGGGGTCTGGGCCGGCGGCGACTGTGCCAGCGGTGGCGAGGATCTGACGGTGACCGCCGTGGCCGAAGGCCGCGACGCCGCCATGGACATCCACGCCCAGCTGAGCGCGTGACACCGAACAAGGATGCGAAAGCACATCAGGGAGGCCGTACAAATGGCTGATTTGAAGACAAACTTTCTGGGCATCGAAAGCCCGAACCCGTTCTGGCTGGCCTCGGCGCCGCCGACCGACAAGGAATACAACGTTCGCCGCGCCTTCGAGGCCGGTTGGGGCGGTGTCGTCTGGAAGACGCTCGGCTCCGAAGGGCCGCCGGTGGTGAATGTGAATGGCCCGCGCTATGGCGCCATCTATGGTGCCGACCGGCGTCTGTTGGGCCTCAACAATATCGAACTGATCACCGACCGCCCGCTGGAAACAAACTTGGAAGAGATCGCGCGGGTCAAGTCGGATTACCCCGACCGGGCGGTGATCGTGTCGATCATGGTGCCCTGTGAGGAAGCGGAATGGAAAGCGATCCTCCCGCGGGTGGCCGAAACCGGGGCCGATGGCATCGAGCTCAATTTCGGCTGCCCGCATGGGATGAGCGAGCGTGGCATGGGTGCTGCGGTGGGCCAGGTGCCCGAATATATCGAAATGGTCACGCGCTGGTGCAAGACCCATTACGACAAGCCGGTAATCGTGAAACTGACACCCAACATCACCGATATCCGCTATCCGGCCCGGGCTGCGAAAAACGGCGGTGCGGATGCGGTTTCTCTCATTAATACAATCAGTTCCATCACGTCGGTGAACCTGGACAATTTCAGCCCCGAACCCTCGATCGACGGCAAGGGCAGCCATGGCGGCTATTGCGGCCCGGCGGTGAAACCGATCGCGATGAACATGGTGGCCGAGATCGCGCGCGACCAGGAAACGCAGGGACTGCCGATCAGCGGCATCGGCGGGGTGACCACTTGGCGTGACGCGGCCGAGTTCATGAGCCTCGGCTGCGGAACGGTGCAGGTTTGCACCGCGGCGATGACCTATGGTTTCCGCGTGGTCGAGGAGATGAAATCGGGCCTCAGCCAGTGGATGGACGAGAAGGGGTATTCCCGCGTCGAAGATTTCATTGGACGCGCGGTGCCCAATGTGACCGACTGGCAGTATCTGAACCTGAACTATGTGGCCAAGGCCAAGATCGACCAGGATCAGTGCATCAAATGCGGGCGTTGCTATGCGGCCTGCGAGGATACCTCGCACCAGGCGATTTCCATGTCCGAGGACCGGGTGTTCGAGGTGATGGACGACGAATGCGTCGCCTGCAATCTCTGCGTCGATGTCTGTCCGATTGACGGCTGTATCTCGATGGTGCCAATGAAGCCGGGCGAAACCGACCCGCGCACCGGCAAGGTGGTGCAGGCCGATTATGCCAACTGGACCACACATCCGAACAACCCGATGGCGCGCGCAGCGGAGTAATCCGAGAGAAGAGGCGGCTTGTCTCTTCCGGCGCCACTTGATTAAATTGATCT
The DNA here is from genome assembly GCF_025673445.1 of Ruegeria marisflavi. Classification (NCBI taxonomy): domain Bacteria; kingdom Pseudomonadati; phylum Pseudomonadota; class Alphaproteobacteria; order Rhodobacterales; family Roseobacteraceae; genus Ruegeria; species Ruegeria marisflavi. The sequence goes on along the minus strand of NZ_JAOVQN010000021.1, from coordinate 63,024 downwards.
CAGGGGCGGCCCAATCGGCCGCCCTTGGCTTTTGGAGACTTGTTCATGGTGCGTCAGTTGCTGCCAGTCAGCACCCTGTTGCTGGGTTCGGCCCTGCTGCTGTTTGCCGGTGGCATGAACGGTCTGATTCTGCCGATCCGAGGCACACAGGAAGGCTTCAGCGCGGCGTCGCTGGGTCTGCTTGGTACCGGCTGGGCATTGGGCTATGTCGCAGGCTGTTTCTATACACCCAGGTTGGTGGGCAAGGTCGGGCATGTGCGGGCCTTCAGCGTGATGTCTGGATTTGCCGCTGTCGCCGTACTGCTCTCACTGTTGCTCCTTACCCCGTGGACGTGGATTCCCCTGCGCGCGATGTCGGGTTTCTGCTTCGCCGGGGCGGCGATGATTGTCGAAAGTTGGCTGAGCGAGCGGGCCGAGCCGAGCACGCGCGGCCGCATCTTCGGTCTGTACACGATGGTCAACCTCGGCGCCTCGACCGCCGGTCAGTTGGTGCTGACGATGGGCGATACGTCGGGATTTCTATTCTTTGTACTGCCCGCGATTTTCTACTGCCTGGCGCTGATGCCCACGGCGATGTCGTCCAAGGCAGTGCCCAAACCGCTGGTCAGTGTGCGGCTCGATCTGATGGCGCTGTGGCGCAACTCGCCCGTGGCGGTGATCGGTGTGCTCTGTGTGGGCGTGTCGAACAGCGCTTTTGGAACGCTGTCGGCGGTCTATGCAAATGGCATCGGCCTGGCGCTCGCGACCGTGGCGCTGTTCGCCAGCCTGCCGGTGTTGGCGGGTGCAGTGTCGCAGATCCCGATCGGCTGGCTGTCCGACCGGCTGGACCGGCGCGCGGTTCTGATCGGTGTGGCGGCCCTGGCACTGGCGGTCGATATGGTCTTCATCGCGCTGTCGCCCGAGTCGCGGATGCTGAACCTGGTGCTGGCCTCGCTTTTCGGCGCGGCGATCTATGCCATGTATCCTATCATCATAGCCCATGCCAACGACCATGCCGCAACGGATCAGGCGATCCAGGTCAGTGGCGGTTTGTTGATGCTCTACGGGGTCGGCGCGATTCTGGGGCCGTTGTTTGCAGGGTTCGGCATGGAAACACTTGGCAGCGCCGGATTGTTCATGACCTCTGCCGGGGCGCATGTGCTGCTGATCCTGTTCGCGGGCCTGCGCATCCTGCTGCGCGCGCCTGTGGCCGAGGCCGACAAGTCGAGCTTTGTGCCTAGTCCTTCTGCCCGTGCGACTACGCCGGAAACCGCGGCGCTCGCCAGCAGTGAGTCGGATCTGACGGAGACGGACGAAGCAGAGACTACGCCGGGCGCGGACTGAGCAGTTGCCGATAGAGAGTTTCGAGGAACACATCGGCACCATCGAACGGGTCTTCGTCTCCCAAAACGGCGCGCACCTGCACATCGAAATCCGCGTAATGCTGCGTCAGCGACCAGATCGAGAACAGCAGGTGGTAAGGGTGCACACGGGCGATCCGGCCCGCGTTCATCCAGCTTTCGAGAAGTGCCACCTTGTCATCGACCAGCGCCTTTAGATCCTCGCTCAGTGCCTGATAAATGCGTGGCGCACCCTGAACGATTTCATTGGCGAAGAGGCGGCTTTCACGGGGATAGTCGCGGCTCATTTCCAGCTTGCGATGGACATAGGCAAGTAGTTCGGCCAAAGGATCGCCGCTGTCATCAAGTGCGCGCAGCGGATCGAGCCAGGTGTCGAGCAGTTCAGCCAGCAACGCCTCGTGCATCGCTTCTTTCGACGAAAAGTAATAGAGCAGGTTGGGTTTGCTCAACCCGGCCTCTGTCGCGATCTGGTCCACCGTCGCCCCACGGAACCCATGCGCCGAAAAGACGTTCAGCGCGGCCTCCAGAATAGCTGCGCGGTTTTTCTTCTGGATACGGGTCGGCGCGCGGTCTTGCGTCATGATCTGCTGATTTTTCCTTCGCTTGCCCGTCGAAGCGACGGAATCTTGCAGTGGAACTCGGCTATTTCTTGACTGGTGTCAAACCCGTGATAGCGTGAGTTTGACCAGTTGGTCAAATAGCTAGGCCAGCAGTAACGCAAAGCAAGCAACAGGGGAACAGGTATGGCGGCTCCGGCACAGAATCTCAGAATCAACGGTGACCGGTTGTGGGACAGTCTGATGGAGATGGCCAAGATCGGCCCGGGCGTGGCGGGCGGCAACAACCGTCAGACCCTGACCGACGAAGATGGCGAGGGACGCGCACTGTTTCAGCAATGGTGCGAGGAGGCGGGCTGTTCCATGGGGCTGGATCAGATGGGCAACATGTTTGCCATGCGTGCGGGCACCGACCCGGATGCGCTGCCGGTCTATGTGGGCTCGCATCTGGATACCCAGCCCACGGGCGGCAAATATGACGGGGTGCTGGGGGTGCTGGCCGGGCTCGAGGTGATCCGCACCTTGAACGATCTAGGTATCCGCACCAAACATCCCATCGTCGCCACCAACTGGACCAACGAAGAGGGTACGCGGTATGCCCCCGCGATGCTGAGTTCCGGCGTCTTTGCAGGGATGCATACGCAGGACTGGGCCTATGCGCGCACCGACGCCGAGGGAAAGAGCTTTGGTGATGAACTGGCGCGGATCGGCTGGCGCGGCGAGGAAGAGGTGGGTGCGCGCAAGATGCATGCCTTTTTCGAGCTGCATATCGAACAGGGCCCGATTCTTGAGGCCGAGGGCAAGGATATCGGCGTTGTCACCCATGGCCAGGGGCTGAGCTGGACCCAGGTCACGATCACCGGCAAGGACGCGCATACCGGATCGACCCCAATGCCGATGCGGCGCAATGCGGGGCTGGGCATGGCGCGGGTGCTGGAAAAGGTGGACGAGATCGCGCTCAGCCACGCGCCCCACGCGGTGGGGGCGGCGGGCCATATCGACGTCTATCCGAACTCGCGCAACGTGATCCCGGGCAAGGTGGTGTTCACGGTGGATTTCCGCAGTCCCGAACTGTCGGTGATCGAGGATATGGAGGCGCGGTTGCGCGTCGAGGGCCAGAAGATCGCCGATGCGATGGGGCTGGAGATCGCCTTTGAGAAGGTGGGCGGGTTCGACCCGGTGGCCTTTGACGAGGGCTGTGTCTCGGCCATCCGCAACGCGGCCGAGCGGCTGGGGTACCGCCATATGAACATCATCTCGGGTGCGGGACACGATGCCTGCTGGATCAACCGGGTGGCACCGACGGCTATGGTGATGTGTCCCTGCGTGGACGGGCTGAGCCATAACGAGGCCGAAGAGATATCGAAGGAATGGGCTGCGGCCGGTGCCGACGTTTTGTTCCATGCGGTGGTCGAGACGGCGGAAATCGTGGAGTGATTGGGGGCCAGCCCCCAAACCCCCGCAGTATTTGAGGCGAAGTGAAGGACAAGGGATGGTGCCGGACACAGCCACAATGCGCAAACGGATAAGGGCGGCGATCGAGGCCGATCTTTCGGACGCGCCATTGGATGCGGTGGGCCGGGCCACGCTGCGCGATTTCGCGGCCTTGCGGCAAGAGCCGGAGGCGGTGGAGGTGCAGTTCAGCGGCGGCGTGATGGGGCAAGGTTGGGCGGTCACGCGGCCGAATGGCCCCTACCTGGTCGTCTACCTGCCGCAGGCGGGATGTTTCTCGCTCTGTGTCGAGGGGCCGTTCGGGCCGCTCGATATCGGGGTGCATGGCAATGCGATCGGCTGTTTCGGGTCGGTCTGACAAGAAAACAGGGAGTTCAAGAAAATGAGCACAGTCATCAGGAACGGCACCGTTGTGACCGCCGATCTGACTTATAAGGCCGATGTGCTGATCGATGGTGGCGTGATCACCGAAATCGGTGCGGGGTTGAAGGGTGACACCGAGCTGGACGCCACCGGTTGTTACGTGATGCCCGGCGGTATCGACCCGCACGTGCATCTGGAAATGCCCTTCATGGGCACCTACTCCAGCGACGATTTCGAGTCCGGCACCCGTGCCGGGCTGGCGGGCGGCACCACAATGGTGGTGGATTTCTGCCTGCCCAACCAGGGTGAGAGCCTGCTGGACGCGATCAAGCGCTGGGACAACAAATCGACCCGCGCCAATTGCGACTATTCCTTCCACATGGCGGTGACCTGGTGGGGCGAGCAGGTCTTCAACGACATGAAGACCGTGATCGACACCCGAGGCATCAACACGTTCAAGCATTTCCTTGCTTACAAAGGCGCGCTGATGGTGAACGATGACGAGCTGTTTGCCTCGTTCAATCGACTGGCCGAACTGGGCGGGATTGCTATGGTTCATGCCGAAAACGGCGATGTGGTGGCCGAGATGACGGCCAAGCTGCTGGCTGCGGGCAATACCGGCCCCGAAGCACATGCCTATTCGCGCCCCTCTCAGGTCGAGGGCGAGGCGACCAACCGCGCCATCATGATCGCCGATATGGCGGGGGTTCCGCTGTACGTCGTGCATACCTCGTGCGAGGAGGCGCATGAGGCGATCCGGCGCGCGCGCATGCAAGGCAAGCGCGTCTGGGGTGAACCGCTGATCCAGCACCTGACACTGGACGAGAGCGAGTATTTCCACCCCGACTGGGACCATGCCGCCCGCCGCGTGATGTCGCCGCCCTTCCGCAACAAGCAGCATCAGAACAGCCTGTGGGCAGGTCTGCAATCGGGCTCGCTGAGCGTGGTGGCGACCGATCACTGCGCCTTTACCACCGAGCAGAAACGTTATGGCGTGGGTGATTTTTCCAAGATCCCCAACGGCACCGGTGGGCTGGAGGACCGGATGCCGATGCTGTGGACCCATGGGGTGGCGACCGGTCGCCTGACGCCCAACGAGTTTGTGGCGGTCACATCAACAAACATTGCCAAGATATTGAATTGCTATCCAAAAAAGGGAGCGGTTCTGGTGGGCGCCGATGCCGATCTGGTGGTCTGGGATCCGGAAAAGTCCAAGACGATCAGCGCGGGCAGCCAGCAATCGGCGATTGATTACAACGTGTTCGAGGGCAAGGAGGTCAAGGGCCTGCCGCGCTTTACCCTGACGCGTGGCCAGGTGGCGGTGCATGACGGCGAGATCCGCACCCAGGAGGGTCACGGCAAGTTCGTGGCGCGTGAGGCGAATACCCCGGTCAACCGCGCGCTGAGCAACTGGAAAGAGCTGACCGCACCGCGTCCGGTGGAACGGTCGGGCATTCCGGCGACGGGGGTCTGATGCGCCTATTCGGGCACAAGCGCGTCCAGTTCGGGCAGGAGAACGACGCTCTCCTGCTCGTGCGGATCGGTGCGGGCCAGGATGGCGACCGCCTCGGTCTGGCCGGTGTTGATCGGCAGGTGCGGCACACCGGCGGGGATATAGATCAGATCACCCGCATTGGTTTCCATCCGGTGTTCCAGCGCAGGACCCCAATACATGACCGCCGATCCCTCGATCACGTAGATCGCGGTCTCGTGATCGGCGTGCAAATGGGCCTTGGCCCGGCCACCCGGCGGAATGCGCAGCATATGCATGCAAATGGATTGGGCGCCGGTCGTCTCGCGCGCGATCCCTTGAAAATAATTGAACCCCTGCTTGCCGGCATAGGTTTCGCCAAGGCGGAGTTTTTGGCAGGTTTCTGGCATCTGATCGGGCATCGCTCGGGGGTCTCCAACAGGACAATGACACTATGAATGGGACAGGGCAGCAGCCGGAGTTGTCAAGCGTGGTTTCGGCCAAGGGGCTGGATCTGACGTTTCAGACCAATGACGGCCCGGTTCACGCGCTCAAGGACGTGAACCTGGAAATCAACAAGGGCGATTTCGTCAGTTTTATCGGGCCGTCAGGTTGTGGCAAGACAACGTTCCTGCGGTGCATCGCGGCGCTCGAGACACCGACGGGCGGCAGCCTGACGGTGAACGGGATGACGCCCGACGAGGCGCGGCGCAAGCGCGCCTATGGCTATGTGTTCCAGGCGGCGGGGCTGTATCCTTGGCGCACCATCGCCAAGAATATCAAACTGCCGCTCGAAATCATGGGCTACTCCCGGCAAGAGCAGGATCAACGGGTGAGGGAAGTTCTGGAACTTGTTGATCTTGCTGGATTTGGCGGCAAGTTTCCCTGGCAGCTCTCTGGCGGGATGCAACAGCGGGCGAGTATCGCGCGGGCGCTGGCCTTTGACGCTGATATCCTGCTGATGGACGAACCGTTCGGGGCGTTGGACGAGATTGTGCGCGACCACCTAAATGAACAATTGCTGGCGCTTTGGGCGCGGACGGGCAAGACGATCGGCTTTGTCACCCATTCAATTCCCGAGGCGGTTTATCTGAGTACCCGCATCGTGGTGATGAGCCCACGACCGGGCCGGATCACCGATGTAATCGAAAGCCCGCTGCCCAAGGAGCGGCCGCTCGACATTCGCGACAGCGCCGAGTTCATCGAAGTGGCGCATCGGGTGCGCGAGGGGCTCAGGGCAGGACACGCCGATGAGTGAGCGGGGTTCAAGTATCAAGGCGGGGTGGACAAGAAATCCCCATGACTTTTCTCCGCCCGTGACAGGTCGGGCCGGAGGTGCGCCATGAAACAGATAATGGCTGTTTTGACCGTGGTCGCGACGCTGATCGGCCTTTGGTATCTCGCCTGCATTCCGATGAACATGCAAGGCGTTCTGGTCGAGGCCGAACGCGCGGGGGCGGAGGTAGCGCCGCCAGATGCTGCGGCGCGACGCGAGATGGGGGGCGTATCATTGGCATTGCGCAACGGGTTTGCCGTTCCGGCAACTTGGGCGCAGGAACGTCCCCGTCTGCCCGCGCCGCATCAGGTGGCGGTCGAGCTGTGGGACACCACGGTTCTGAAGAAGATCACGTCGAAGCGCAGCCTTGTCTATCACGGCTGGGTAACGCTGAGTGCCACGCTTTTGGGCTTTGGTATCGGCACTGTTTTGGGCGTGTTGCTGGCGGTGGGGATCGTGCACAGCCGTGTCATGGACATGTCGGTGATGCCCTGGGCCATTGTCAGTCAGACCATCCCGATCATCGCGCTGGCGCCGATGATCATCGTGGTGCTCTATTCGGTTGGCGTTCAGGGGATCATCCCCAAGGCGGTGATCTCGGCCTATCTGAGCTTTTTCCCGGTCGTGGTCGGCATGGTCAAGGGGCTGCGCAGCCCCGATGCGATGCAGCTTGACCTGCTCAGGACCTACAGCGCCTCGAAGGGCGAGACCTTTTGGAAGCTGCGCCTGCCTGCGTCGATGCCCTATCTCTTTGCCTCGCTCAAGATCGGTATCGCCGCCTCGCTGGTCGGTGCTATCGTGGGCGAGCTGCCCACTGGTGCGGTTTCCGGTCTCGGCGCGCGCCTGCTGGCAGGCAGTTACTATGGCCAGACCGTGCAGATATGGTCGGCGCTATTTGGCGCCGCGATCCTGGCGGCCTGCCTGGTCGGGCTGTTGGGGCTGATCGAGAAAACGGTGCTGAAACGGATGGGGATGGCCTGATGACGCTGGTTGCCTTTGCTCTTGTCCTCTGGGGATTCGGCTGGTGGCTCAACACTCGGCTTGCCGAAGGGCCGCATTCCGACACCCGGGCCGTTAGGTTGGCCATTCCATTGATCTTTGGTGCAACCGTTCTGATCGTGTGGGAGCTGGTGGTGCGCGGATTGAACGTGCCGCTGGTGATCCTGCCCGCGCCGTCGCTGATTGCGGCCCGGTTTGTAGGGAGCCTCCCGATCCTTTGGGCAGATTTCGTGCAGACATTCGTCAAGGGGGCGCTGAGCGGTTATCTGATCGGCTGCGGTGCAGCCTTTCTGATGGCGGTGGCGGTGGATCGGTCCGATTTCCTGCGGCTGGGCCTGTTGCCGGTGGGCAATTTCGTGGCGGCCCTGCCCATCGTCGGCACCGCGCCGATCCTGGTGATGTGGTTCGGGTTTGACTGGCAGTCGAAGGCCGCCGTGGTAGTGGTGATGGTGTTCTTTCCCATGCTGGTCAATACAGTGGCGGGCCTGCGCGAGACTACGGCCATGCAGCGCGACCTTATGGAGACTTATGCCGCCAGCTATTGGCAGAGTTTCTTCAAGCTGCGTTTACCTGCCGCGATGCCGTTCATCTTCAACGGTTTGAAAATCTCGACCACGTTGGCGCTGATCGGGGCAATCGTGGCCGAATTCTTCGGCTCGCCGACACTGGGCATGGGGTTCCGCATCTCGACCAGTGTCGGGCAACTGGCCCTGGACATGGTCTGGGCCGAAATCGTTGTGGCGGCGCTGGCGGGAACGCTGTTCTATGGGTTGGTGGCATTGATCGAACATCATGTCACCTTTTGGCACCCTTCGCAGAGACGCTAGGCTGACAGATATGCGACAAGATCCCGGACCGAACCGGGGCACAGAATTGAACAACCAACAAGGAGTGAAATCATGAAGAAACTGTTGAATGGCGCGGCGCTTGCCCTGGCCCTGGCCGCTGGCCCGGCTCTGGCGGCCGACGAGGTCAAGCTGCAACTGCAATGGGTGACCCAGGCACAGTTCGCTGGCTATTACGTGGCGCTGGACAAGGGATTCTATGACGAAGAGGGGCTGGATGTGACCATCCTGCCCGGCGGCCCCGATATCGCCCCGCCGCAGGTGCTGGCCGGTGGTGGCGCCGATGCGATGCTGAACTGGATGCCCTCGGCACTGGCGGCGCGGGAAAAGGGCCTGCCGGTGGTGAATATCGCGCAGCCCTTCAAAACTTCGGGCCTGATGCTGACCTGCTGGAAGGATACCGGCATTACCGGACCGCAGGATTTCAAGGGCAAGACCATCGGCGTCTGGTTCTTTGGCAATGAATACCCGTTCCTCAGCTGGATGAGCCAGGAGGGGATCAGCACCGATGGTGGCGCCGACGGGGTGACCGTGCTGAAACAGGGTTTCAACGTCGATCCGCTGCTTCAGCGTCAGGCCGACTGCATCTCGACCATGACCTATAACGAATACGGTCAGGTGCTGGATGCCGGTGTAAGCGAGGACGAGCTGGTCACCTTCAAATACGAGGACATGGGCGTCGCCACGCTGGAGGACGGCATCTATGTGCTCGAGGACAACCTCAAGGATGACGCGTTCAAGGACAAGATGACCCGCTTTGTGCGCGCCTCGATGAAGGGCTGGAAATATGCCGAGGCCAACCCGGACGAGGCCGCGGGCATCGTTCTGGACAATGACGCCACCGGCGCCCAGACCGAGGCGCATCAGGTCCGCATGATGGGCGAGATCGCCAAGCTGACCGCCGGCTCGAACGGCGCGCTGGATCCGGCCGATTTCGACCGTACGGTTGCCACACTGCTGGCTGGCGGCTCTGACCCGGTGATCACCAAGGCGCCCGAGGGCGCCTGGACGCACGAGATCACCGATGCGGCGCTGAAGTAACGCTTGAGGCCCTACGTCGGGGATTTACCCGGTTGGCGCGGTCCCTTTGGGACCGCGCTTTTTCCTGTCCAAATGTCGGTTTTGTTTGAGACGCCGAGGCGAAGCGTGGTACGCATTTAGTTGAAATTCATGCGCCTGAGAACAGTGAGATAGCATATCAGAGAAGATAATGCAGAATTTTGCGCAAGAAATGCAAGCTGCCTTTGCCCTGATTCTGACTGGCGATTCCGAATTGCTAGGCATTGTCGGGTTGTCGCTGCGGGTGTCGCTGCTTGCGGTTCTGTTTGCGGCTCTGATCGGCATGCCGCTGGGCGCTGCGCTGGCGGTGGGTCGGTTTTCGGGCCGCCGTGCGCTGGTGGTATTGGTCAATGCGCTGATGGGGCTGCCGCCGGTGGTGGTGGGGCTGCTTGTCTATCTGATGCTGTCGCGCTCGGGCCCGCTTGGGGTGTTGCAGCTGCTTTACACTCCGACTGCGATGATCGTCGCGCAGGTGGTTTTGGTCACCCCGATCATCGCCGCTCTGACCCGACAGGTGATCGAGATGCTGGATGCCGAATATGCCGAGCAGATGCGCAGTCTGGGCCTTTCGCGGCTGGCCACGGTTCCGGTCCTGTTGTGGGACGGCCGGGTGGCGCTGCTGACCGCGTTGCTGGCCGGTTTTGGGCGTGCCATTGCCGAGGTCGGCGCGGTGATCATCGTCGGCGGCAATATCAACCACGTCACCCGGGTGATGACCACGACAATCGCGCTGGAGACCTCAAAGGGAAACCTGGCGCTGGCTTTGGCGCTGGGGACAGTCTTGATCGCCATTGCAGTCACTGTAAACGCGATGGTCAGCCTGCTCGGGCAGCGGTCCGAAGCGCAGGACGAGGTCCGGCATGCGTGATTTCTGCGGAGGACATGGTGTGCTGATCGAAGCCACGGGCCTGCGCTTGGTACGCGGCGACAAACTCCTTCTGGACATTGCGCATCTGCGGTTGGGCGGACCGGGGCCGACGGTGATCCTGGGGCCGAACGGTGCCGGAAAGAGCCTGCTGTTGCGCTGCTTGCACGGGCTAATCCGCGCGGATACGGGGCAGGTGTGTCAGGACGGGGTGCCGTTGAACAAAATCCAGCGAATGCGGCAGGCGATGGTCTTTCAGCGCCCGGTCCTGTTGCGCCGCTCGGTGGCGGCCAATCTCGACTTTGTGCTGCGAAGAAGGGGTTTGTCGCGCTCCGCGCGGCGAGAGCGGATCGCCGATTTACTGGCAACAGGCGGATTGAGCGGACGGGAGCGGCAATGGGCGCGATCGCTGTCGGGGGGCGAGGCTCAGCGCCTTGCGATCCTCAGGGCGCTGGCGACCGAGCCGGATGTACTGTTCCTGGACGAACCGACCAGTGCGCTCGACCCCGGAGCCACCCAGGCGATCGAGGCCCTGGTGATGCGTGCCAGCGCCCAGGGGGTGCGCATCGTTATGGTGACCCATGACATCGGGCAGGCTAGGCGTCTGGCGCGGGACGTGGTTGTGATGATCGGCGGTCAGGTGGCCGAACACGGGGACGCGGAACGTGTGTTCGGCGATGCAACGCATGGAACGGTCCGACGCTTTCTAGCTGGCGACCTGATTTTCTGAACAAGACGGAGAGAACTCGATGTTCGAAACATGGATCAAGGCCTGCGCTGTTGCGCTGGCCATCGTTGGGGCAGGGACCGCACTAGCGGCCGAAGAGTTCATCGTGGTCCAGTCCACCACGTCGACGCAGAACTCGGGGCTTCTCGACCATATCCTTCCCGCGTTCGAGGCGGAAAGCGGGATCGAGGTGCGGGTCGTCGCCGTTGGGACCGGTCAGGCGATCAAGAATGCGACCAATGGCGATGGAGACGTGTTGTTGGTGCATGCAAAAGCGGCGGAAGAGAAATTCGTGGCCGAAGGCTGGGGCGTTCAACGGTTCGACGTGATGTACAACGATTTCGTGCTGGTGGGCCCGGCAGCGGATCAGGCAGGTATCAAGGGGGGGGCGGATGTGGTCGCTGCGATGACCGTCATCGCCAAGGCGCAGGCGCCCTTTGCCTCGCGCGGCGATGACAGCGGTACGCACAAGGCGGAACTGCGCCACTGGACATCCGCCGGCGTGGATGTCGCCGCCGCTTCGGGCGGCTGGTATCGCGAAACCGGATCGGGGATGGGCGCAACGCTGAACCTGGCCGCCGGCATGGGTGCCTATGCGCTGACCGACCGCGCGACCTGGATCGCCTTTGCCAACAAAGGCGACCTTGAGATCATGGTCGAAGGCGACACGCGACTTTTCAACCAGTATGGCGTGATCCTGGTCAACCCGGAGAAGCACCCGGGCGTAAAGGCAAAAGCCGGTCAAATGTTTATCGACTGGCTGATCGGGTCAGACGGCCAAGCTGCGATCGCATCCTTTACACTGGACGGGCAGCAACTGTTCTTTCCCAACGCCAGGTAAGAAGACCGCGCGGAGCGCGAGTTTTTCGTCAAAAAAATTCTGCCTCCGGCGGGAGTACTTCCGCGAAATGAAAAGGCTGGAGCCGCGCGTCAGCCAGACGCGCTGTTCCGGTGGACTGTCCCAAGCCCGGAGATGTCATACCCGCCAAGTTCGGCGGCCCGCGCTGCAAAATCTGGTGACCGCAAGAACTGCATAAGACGCTGCATCGGCGGATCAAACGCGGCGCGGCGCCAGATCGCCAGATCAAATCGTTCTTCATGGGTAGGGATGAAGATCAGCCCATGCGACGCAGCCAGCGCGCCCAGGCCAAAGCCCACCTCGGCCTTGCCGGTCTGGAGCAGAACGGCAAGGTCTTCTTCGGTGCGGGCGCGGTTCTCAAGTGGGTTGATATCGTCCATCGTCAGGCCGCAAGCCGAGAGTTCGGCACAAAACAAGTGTTGGCTGGCCGCACTGTCCTGGCGCATCGCGACCTTTCGGCCGCGCAAATCGCCGAATCCAGCAACACCTTTGACCTCTGGCGTCAACAACAGGCCACGGCTGCGGCGGGTGATCTCGATCAGGACCACCGGCGCCTCGCCCATGGTTTCGGCAAGGGTTTCGACATTGAAACCGTTTTCCTCGCGAATGTGCAGTGCGGCTGCTTGTGCGTTGCGGGCCTTTAGCCGGTCGAGCCCATCGAAAGACCCATCGTAATAGGTTGCCAGGCCCGATCCGCTTTCGCGCAGCGCCCAGTCGAGCAGCGGGTCGTGACTGCCGGCCAGAATCGGTGGTAGTGGAGGTTCCGCCACCTGCGGTCCGGCGTGGGAAGCGTTCAGCCAAACCAGGATCTCGGCTCGGGGAAACAGCAGTTTGCCCATGGCGCGCACATGCGGAATCTCACCCGAAGAGGCAAGGTCGTAAGCCTTTCGCTCGCCGATCCGAAGCAGATCGGCAAGCTCGCGGGTGGTCAGGTACTCGGGCATTCAGTCGAGGCGTACGTCGTTGCCAGTGGCCCGGTCGGCCGCGGAAAAGCCGAACTGGTTCAGCGCATAGGGGGCGGCCACGGTCACGACGATCATCATGACAACAGCGCTCAGAAAGGCTTTCATTTCTGGTTCTCCACTTGAGTGGCCCGATGCAGGTAGGTGACCAGATCGGCGCGGTCCTGCGCTTCGGTGATCCTCTGCATCGGCATCTTTGATCCCGGAATGTAATGGTCCGGGCCGAGGTCGAAAAGCAAATTGATCGTTTCGTCGGTCCAGACGATATCCGATTCTTTCAGCGTATCCGAATACAGGTAGCCGGGCAGGGTGCCGGCAGGGCGACCAAATATACCAAAAAGCGTTGGGCCGGCCTTGCGCCCGCCTTCGGGCGTCAATGCATGGCAGATCGAGCATTTGCGCGCGAACTGACGTTCGCCATTCTCCATCTGGTCCGGGTCTTTCAGGAAACTACGGTCCGTTTCCGCCATCTTGCCATGTTCGTCCAGTGAATCGATGGGCCAGCTGTACATGGTGTCGGCAATACCGCCTGCGTGGATGTTCTTGCCATCAGCGGAGAAGGCCAGCGCCCAGACCGGTCCGTTCAGCGTGGCGCGGAAGTCCCGAGCGATACGCCATGCTGACGTGTCGATCACCATGATGTAACCTTCTCCATCTCCGACGGCGAGGTGACGGCGGTCTGGGCTCAGCGCCAGGGCCAGGATGGGGCGGCGATCCAGGGTGAAGTCACGTTCCGCCCCGGTTTCGAGATCCAGAATGCGGGTCACACCGTCTACTGCGCCATAGGCTAGCCAGCCGTCGCTTTCATTCAGCACGATCTCGTTGATTCCAAAGCCGTGGCGGATAACCTGGCGGATTTCCTGTCCGCTGCTCACATCCCATAGCCGCAGCACGCCGTCCATGCCGGCAGAATAGAGGTGGGAACCGTCAGCGCTGAAGGCGACCGCGTTCACTCCTGCCCCGGTCGGACCCAGCAAGTGGCTCGTTGTACCGTCTTGCGGCCAGAGGCCGATGGTTCCGTCCCAACTGGCGGTAGCCACGTGGGTTTCGGACAGCGCCACGCCTACGATCTTGCCCTTGTGCTGGCCGGCAATGCCGCCACCCGGCCAGCGGCGCAGGGTAAAGTCGTCACTGACCGAATAGAGCGCGGTGCCATTGAACGCGACCGCGTTGACCGCTGCCTCATGCCCCTCCAGCCAGTTGGCCTGTGTCCCGGTCCACAGACCCACGGAATTGTCGAAACTGGCGGTGGCGATGCGCCCGTCAGGGGCGGTAGCGATGCCCATGATCGGGCCGCCGTGCCCCTTGAGGGTAAAGAACTCTGCCGCCGCGGTTGCGGGCAGCAGGATCATCGCCAGCGCCAGCGCCCGCATCATTCGGCCGGTGTGGGCTTTCCCTGGGTGGCTTCGGCCGATTTGACCTCGTCCAGCCACAGCGAATGGTGTTCACGGGCCCATTGTTCTTCGACTTCGCCGGTCCCCATCGCGTCAAAGGCGCCTTCCATACCCACCGAACCAAGATAAATATGGGCAATGATGATGGTGATGAAGGCAAAGGCCACGATGATGTGCCAGAGCTGGGCGAACTGCATCTCTTGATGCGGGCCCATTGTTTCAGAGAGCGTCAGGCCCATCATCTGCGGCAGACCGGTAGCGTTGGCCAGCGCAAAGGTCTTGGCGAACATCGGCATTTCAAACGGGAAGAGCAGCGAGAGACCCGAAAGAGAGATGGACACGCCCAGCAGGATGCAGAGCCAGAAGATGATCTTCTGCCCGGCATTGAACTTCTTGGCCGGTGGGTGGCTGCCCTTGCTGAACAGCCCGCCGCCGACGGCGAGCCATTTGAGGTCGTGCCGGTTGGGGATGTTATGGGCGATCCAGTTGAGAGTGACGATCACCAATCCCAGCATGAAGGCCCAGGCGATATTATTGTGCAGCCACTTGCAGGCCAGCGCGACGGTCGCAAAGGCCTCCTTGCCAATCAGGGGGATCAGGAAGTCACGACCATAAAGGGTGATCAAGCCCGATACCGCCAGCACAAGAAAGGATCCGGCGAACAGCCAGTGGCCAAAGCGCTCGAAATCCGTGAAGCGTGTGACTGTCCGACCGGTCTTTTCGCCGTCGATGCGGATCTTGCCGCGAAGCAGGTAGAACAGCACCAGAACGACAACCATACCACCCAGGGCATAGGTCCCATACTCGCGCAGCAGACCCGCACGGAAAGTCACCCACCACATGCCGCTGTCTTGGATGATGACGTCCGCCGCAGGCCCTCGGGCCGAGACGGTCACGTCGGCCGAACCATAGCGCAGGGCGCGGTAGATGTCGCTGTCCGAGGCGCCTCCACGAATGCCGAGCTGGGCCTCATAGGGCGACTCCTGGCTTCCGGTTTCACTGGAGCGATAGGTCGGATCGACCTTTTCCCCACGCTGACGGGCCAGAATATCCTCCAGCGTGGTGGCGCCACCGGTGGCAGATCGGTCGGGGGTTGCTTGCTCTTGTGCCCAGGCAGGCAGGGCGAGGCAGATAAGACAGAGGAGGAGTCGCAGAACCGGCATTTTACCCTCTTCGGCGGATCGCAGAAATCTTGCCCGCCGCAAGGCGGAGCGGAGCGCTTTCAATGAAAACTCAAGCGGGGGACTGGCGCGGCAGGGCCGCGCCAGTCTGGTGTTCAGGCGAGATCATCCGCCTTTCTGGTCATAGGCCGTGCCCCAGCCCCAGGCGCCCGAACCGAAGCCACGGGCCACCACGCGTTCGCGGTAGATGGCCGAGACCACATCGCCATCGCCCGCCAGAAGTGCCTTGGTCGAGCACATTTCGGCGCAGATGGGCAGCTTGCCCTCGGCGATCCGGTTACGCCCGTACTTGGCAAATTCGGCGGTGGAGTGGGTTTCCTCGGGGCCGCCGGCGCAGAAGGTGCACTTGTCCATCTTGCCGCGCGATCCGAAGTTGCCCGCCTGCGGATATTGCGGCGCGCCAAAGGGGCACGCGTAGAAGCAATAGCCGCAGCCGATGCACAGGTCCTTGGAATGCAGCACCACGCCGTCTTCGGTCTGGTAGAAGCAGTCCACCGGGCAGACCGCCATACAGGGGGCATCCGAACAATGCATGCACGCCACCGAGATCGAGCGCTCGCCCGGCTTGCCGTCATTGATAGTCACCACCCGGCGGCGGTTGATGCCCCAGGGCACCTCGTGCTCGTTCTTGCACGCGGTGACGCAGGCGTTGCACTCGATGCAGCGTTCAGCGTCGCAGAGAAACTTTGCTCTTGCCATGATCGGTCCTCCTTACGCTGCCCAGATCTTGCAGAGAGTTGCTTTGGTCTCCTGCATCTGGGTCACTGAATCGTAGCCATAGGTCTGGGCGGTATTGGACGCTTCGCCCAGGACATAGGGGTCGGCCCCGGCCGGATATTTCGACCTGAGATCGTCGCCCTGGAAATGCCCGCCAAAGTGGAAGGGCATGAAGGCCACGCCGGCGCCGACCCTTTCGGTCAGCATCGCCATCACCTTGACCTTGCCGCCCTCGGGACCTTCGACCCAGACCTGTTGCCCGTCGCGAATGCCCAGATTGTTGGCATCGCGGGGGTTGATCTCGACGAACATGTCCTGCTGCAACTCGGCCAGCCAGGGGTTCGAACGCGTCTCGTCGCCGCCGCCCTCGTATTCGACCAATCGGCCCGAGGTCAGGATGATCGGATAATCCTTCGAGAAGTCGTTCTTCTGGATCGACGCATAAAGCGTCGGCAGACGATAGAACTTGCGGTCCTCGTAGGTTGGATAATCCGCCACCAGATCGCGCCGGTTGGTATAGAGCGGTTCACGGTGTACAGGGATCGGATCCGGGAAGGTCCAGACCACGGCACGAGCCTTGGCATTGCCGAAGGGCGCGCAGCCATGCTTGATCGCCACCCGCTGGATGCCGCCTGAAAGGTCGGTCTTCCAGTTGGTCTTTTCGGCCGCTACAGCATCGATCGCCGCACGTTCCTCAGGCGTCAGGTCGCCGTCCCAGCCCAGGTCCATCAGCATCTGCATGGTGAACTCAGGATATCCGTCCTGGATCTCCGCACCCGGGTTCGACACGCCTTCGGCCAGAAGGTTGTCGCCATCCCGCTCGACCCCGAAACGTGCCCGGAAGCACAGACCGCCTTCGGCAACCGGCTTGGACATGTCATAGAGGTTGGGCGTACCCGGATGGCCCATCTCGGCGGTGCCCCAGCAGGGCCAGGGCAGGCCATAGTACTCGCCGTCGTTGGGACCGCCCACCGCTTGCAGCGTCGTCCTGTCGAACGTGTGCTGGTTGGCCATGTGGCTCTTGATCCGCTCGGGCGACTGGCCGGTATAGCCGATAGTCCAAAGGCCCGAGTTGAACTCCCGTGTGATGCTCTCGACGTTGGGCGTTTCCGGGTCATCCATTTCGATGTTCCGGAACAGCCGGTCGGCCCAGCCGAACTTGTTGGCGAACTTGGCCATGATGACCTCGTCCGGCAGCGATTCGAACAGCGGATCGACAACCTTGTCGCGCCACTGGAGCGAACGGTTCGACGCCGTGACCGAGCCGCGGGTTTCGAACTGTGTACAGGCCGGCAGCAGGTAAACCCCGTCGGTCCGGTCATGCATGACAGCCGAGACGGTCGGATAGGGGTCGATCACGACAAGCATGTCGAGCTTTTCCATCGCCGTCTTCATTTCCGTGCCACGGGTCTGGCTGTTGGGCGCGTGCCCCCACAGTACCATGGCGCGGACGTTGTTGGGCTGGTCCATGTTCTCCGGGTTTTCCAGCACGCCGTCGATCCAACGGCTGACCGGAATACCGGTTTCCAGCATCAGCGACTTGTCCTTGCCGTCCTTGTCCTTGACGGTGGCGAACTGCGCCTTGAGCCAGTCCATGTCCTCGCCCCAGACCCGGCCCCAATGGCCCCAGGCACCAGCTGTCAGGCCATAGTAGCCCGGCAGGGTATGGCTGAGCACGCCAAGGTCGGTTGCCCCTTGCACGTTGTCATGGCCGCGGAAGATGTTCGTGCCACCTCCGCTCGTGCCCATGTTGCCCAGCGCCAGCTGGAGCACGCAATAGGCGCGGGTATTGTTGTTGCCATTGGTATGCTGAGTGCCGCCCATGCACCAGATCACGGTGCCGGGGCGGTTGTTGGCCATCTGCATCGCCACTCGGCGCAACTGGCTTCCGGGCACGCCAGTGACGCGCTCGGTCTCTTCGGGGGTCCATTTCGCGACTTCGGCACGGATCTGGTCCATGCCCCAGACGCGGGTGCGGATGAATTCCTTGTCTTCCCATCCGTTTTCAAAGATGTGCCACAGGATGCCCCAGACCAGCGCCACGTCGGTGCCGGGCCGGAAGCGCACGTATTCATCGGCATGCGCGGCCGTGCGGGTGAAGCGCGGGTCGCAGACGATGAGCGGTGCGTTGTTCTGCTCCTTGGCCTTCAGAACGTGCAACAGCGAGACGGGATGCGCCTCGGCCGGGTTGCCGCCGATGATGAAGATGGCCTTGGAATTATGGATGTCGTTGTAGCTGTTCGTCATCGCGCCGTAGCCCCAGGTGTTGGCAACACCTGCAACGGTCGTCGAGTGACAGATACGCGCCTGATGATCCACGTTGTTCGTGCCCCAATAGGCGGCGAACTTGCGGAACAGATAGGCCTGTTCGTTGTTGTGCTTGGCGCTGCCCAGCCAATAGACGCTGTCAGGTCCGCTTTCATAACGGATCTTCATCATGCCGTCGCCGATCTCGTTGATCGCCTGTTCCCAGCTGATGCGCTTCCACTCGCCGCCCTCTTTCTTCATCGGGTACTTGAGGCGGCGTTCGCCATGGGCATGTTCGCGGACCGAGGCCCCCTTGGCGCAGTGGGCGCCCAGGTTGAACGGGCTGTCCCAGCCGGGCTCCTGCCCGACCCAGACGCCGCTCTTGACTTCGGCGATGACGGTACAGCCCACCGAACAATGGGTGCAGACCGATTTCACGGTCTCAACGGCGGATCCGGCTGCCGTCTGGGCGCTGGCCTGCGTCACGGTACCGCCCGTGGCGCTGATCGCGGCAAGGCCGCCGATCGCCAGACCCGAACCGCGCAGGAACGCGCGGCGGTCGACATGGGTGTCGCCGACCTGAGACAGGATCGAAGTCCGCTGGGGGCGTCGCGCAACCCCGTTGGTCTTTTTCCTTAGCATCTTTTTCCTCCCGTGCTGGCCACGACCATCGTGGCTGGCTTGGTACTCTCCGAAACCGGTGTCAGGGCCTCACGCAACCGTCGACCGGGGGTTGACGGCGTCCGGTTTTCAGAACCGGGCGCTGTCGAGATAGGCGCGGGTATGCGCGGTGTCCTGAAGACGGGTTTCGTCCACGGGCAGGTCGGCGGCCTGAGCCTCGCCCCCGATGGCGGCTGCGGCCACCGCGGCGGGCGCGGCGGTGCCGGCCAGTTTCAGGAAGTCGCGGCGGGTTGCGCCTTCTTCCCTGGTCTTGCTCATGGGATCCTCCTTTCCCATTTGCGTTTCTGGTATCCCTTTCGGGACACCGGCGAAAGGCGGCCTCAGGCCGCCGTCATCCGGAAGGCTTCGCGTTCGATCTCCATGAACACCCGGCCGGCAGAGCCGACCGAGGCATAGAGCACCGAATTTTCGGCGCCTTCCAAATCCGTAAAGAAATGACCGGCCCAGGGGCCGACATGTCGTGACCAGAAGGTTTTCTGGTCGTCCAGCGTAGCCGGTTTCCCGAACCGCCCCACGATCGTGCCTGCCATCATTTCCATCAGCGAGGCGATATTGTCCTCGGGCTCATAGACATTCTGGGCGCGGGTAATGCCGCGAGCGGCCATGTCCTGACGCAGCTGCGCCAGCGGTTTTTCGTTCAGGAACCCGGTGAGGTAGTAACTGGCGTAAGGCAGCAGCTCACCCCGTCCGAGACCGATGAACAGCGCGTTGAACTCGCGTTCCGCCGCGGCGGGTTTCGTCACGCGGGCTACGCGCGCCATGGCGCCGATCGCCTGACCCAGGTCCGACTCGTCGCCCGATAGCCCTGCCACCTGGTTGAGCAGCATCTGATCAGGTGGCGCGGCCAGGATCAGCCCCAGGAAATTGTAGAAATCCGCGCGCAGCCGGTCCTCTTCGCCGATTGTGGGATTTGCTGTGCTGGTCTGGGCCATTCTTTATCCTTCGAACGAAAAACGCATGCGGCGCGGAGCGGGGAGGGCGGGCGCCTCGGGGTCCCGCAAGGGGACCGCCTCGTTGCCCGCGTCGGCTGCGGATGCAGCCTCCATCTCGAACGGTGAGGTCTCGGCAAGAGCCAGCGGGACCTCTTCCACCTTGTCTGGTGCGGCGGCGGGCAGATCTTCCTCTTCGGGATCCTCTTCACCGTTGGCCTGGGCGGCCAGAGCCTCGATATGAGCGAGCATGCCCTTGCCGACCTGATAGGCGGTTTGCAGGTTCTCCACCACAAGCGCGGCATCCGTATAGTCCTCGCCATAGTCGACCAAACCGTCAACATTCGCCAATACCGGGTTCAGTCGCCAAAGGCGGCGCAAGGCTCGGCGGCGGAGCCGGTCGGGTACCAGATCCGACATGAACCGTGCAACGTCATCGCCGGGTTGCAGCGTATCCGGATCGGGCAGTTCAAGCCGTTCAAGAATTTCGTCGTCGCTCTCCTGCTCCAGCGCCGCTTGCGCCTGTGCGCGTGCCTCGGCGCTCTGCGCTGCGGCTTCGGCGTGCTCTTCGGCGACAACCGCCGCGCGCCGCCTTGTCCAGAAATCGCCGCTTGCGCTCATTGCACAACCCTCCGGCCCGGCGCGCGGTAGACGTCGCTTTCCTGGCGGATTCGTGCATCGCCGCGCCCGTCTTCGACCAGATCGACCCGCTTGCGATCCCGCTTGCGTTTGACAAAGCCCTCGGCCTCGAAATGAGCCAGCGCGAAGTCCCGTACCCAGGCAATCAGGCCCGGGGTCATCGCAATCTTTTCGACGATGTCATCGGATGTGTCGGCATAGTCCTGGCCTTCATACGGTGACGCCGTCACCAGAACGGCGTCCAGCGGTCGGTCGGCCGCCTCACTCTCGCGCAGAACCAGGTAGATGGAAGGTGTCCCGTCGGCCAGATTGATCATGTACGCTTCGGCGTCCGAGGACCACAGCACCAGGGGCAGAGTGGCCGCATGGTATTCGACCGCCTCACCTTCGCGCCGCAATTCCGTCCAGTCGGCTGGTCCCGCCCCCGGAAGAACAGCGACGGCGCGCCAGTTCCAGCGCGCCCAGCGGGTCACGCCCGGCGATTTGCGGACAACCACGCCCAGCGGCATTTCGATGCAATTGTTTGCGGCCTTCGCCAAACGGTCCTCCCCGGAAAGCTCTCCCCTTCTTTCCGTCCGTCAAACTATGCGAGGTAAAAACACGTCTGCCAAGGCTTTTGACGTGATTGGCCCTGTTTTCTTACCACAAAAGATATAGTGAAGATGTATCTTTGTTTGGCCATCTTTGACCAGCTAGCGCGTTTGGTTTGTTGGCAAAGGGAAGATGTACAAATTTTTACCGTTGGCCATGCGGCCTTTACCGAGCGCTCTGGCTGGGCCACATTCCACGACGGGAGAAGGAAGGTCCGCAGTACCGGATCGGATGGAGAGAGAATGTCCAAGACTTTGATTCTGTGCGATTGTGCCGGGTCCCAGAGCATTGATGCCGAGCGGATCTCTACGGCTTGCAGGGCCGGGTATTCGCGTGTCTACCGGGCGCTTTGCACAACGGAACTGGAAAAGGCGGCGGATCTGCTTCAGTCCGGCGAGGCCATTATCGCCTGCGGACAGGAACAGGACGCGTTCACGGCCCTGGCTGAAGACCTGGGCGTCGAAACGCCCGGATTTGTCGATCTGCGGGACCGTGCGGGCTGGTCCGACCAGGGGGCACAGGCCGCCCCCAAGATGGCGGCGCTGGTGGCCGAGGCATTGATGCCGGTTCCGGTGACCCCGGCGGTGGATGTGCTCAGCGAGGGGGTATGCCTGATCGCCGGTCCTGCCCACGCTGTCTGCGATCTGGCGGAGCGCCTGTCAGGGGCACTGGCGGTGACAGCCCTGATCACCGAAGGCGACCTGCCGATGACACGCGCCTATGACGTGGTGACCGGAAAACTGGTTCGGGTGCAAGGCGCCCTGGGCGGTTTCCGGTTGCGGATCGACGGGTTCCGTCAGATCCAACCCGGGGGGCGTGGGGCCTTTGAACTGACCGTGCCAAAGGATCGCGCCGTGTCAGAGTGTGATATCGTGATCGACCTTACCGGCGGCACGCCCATGGTTCCGGCCTGGGAGAAACGCGAAGGGTATCTGCGCGCCGATCCGCGCGACAGGCTGGCGGTCGAACGCCTGGCGTTTGAGGCCGCGCAACTGACCGGGACATTCGAAAAACCGCTCTATATCCGGCTGAACGAAAGCCTGTGCGCCCATTCGCGGGCCGAACAGACCGGCTGTTCGAATTGCCTCGATATCTGTCCGACCGGGGCGATCACACCGGCGGGCGATCACGTGTCCATCGATCCGATGGTGTGTGCAGGTTGCGGCGCCTGTGCGGCGCTGTGCCCCTCGACCGCGATCACCTATGAAGACCCCGCGCTTGCCACCCTCCTGGCGCGCATGCAGATCCTGGCGCGGACCTATCGCAAGGCGGGCGGCGCCGCGCCACGCCTGTTGGTTCATGACGCGCACGGGGCCGAGATGATCCGCCTCGCCGCTCGCTTCGGCCGGGGTTTGCCTGCGGATGTCATCCCGTTGGAACTGAACGTTGTTTCCGGTTTCGGCCATGCCGAGATGCTGGCCGGTCTGGCGCATGGGTTTGCTTCGGTATCGGTCCTGTGCGGTCCGAGGACCGAGCGCGAGGCTCTGGAGCGGGAACTGGCGCTGGCCGTGGCGATTGCAGGGCCGGGGCGGGTGAGCCTGCTTGATATGACCGACCCTGACGCCTTGTCCGAACATCTGTACATGGCGGAGGTCAAAGCACCGCTGGCGGATCCGGTGCTGCCGATGGGCAATCGCAGGCAGGTCACGCGGCTGGCGGCGCAGGCCCTGAACCCCGGCGGGCCGGTTCTGCCGCTGCCCGAGGCAGCACCCTATGGCGCGGTGGTGGTGAACACGGATGCCTGTACCCTGTGCCTCAGCTGCGTGTCGCTCTGCCCTTCGGGGGCGTTGATCGACAATCCGGACATGCCTCAGTTGAACTTTCAGGAGGACGCCTGCCTGCAATGCGGCATCTGCCGCAACATCTGCCCGGAACAGGCGATCACGCTCGAACCGCGGCTCGACCTGTCCGAAGCGGCGCTTGGCCAGCGCGTGCTGAACGAGGAAGAGCCGTTTGCCTGTATCGAATGCGGCGCGCTCTTCGGCGTCCGCTCGACCGTCGAACGGATCATGGAGAAGCTCGCGGGCAAACACCCGATGTTTGCCGAAAGCGCGCAGGCGCGGATGATCCAGATGTGCGACAATTGCCGGGTGGGTGCCCAGTTCCAGGCGACGGACAACCCGTTTGCCGCCAAGGAACGGCCGCGCACGGTCACCACCGAGGACTATTTCAGCAGGCGCAAGGATCATTGACCCACGTCCTGTCTTCATTTCGTTGCAAATATTCCGGGATGTATCGTGAGGCGCTATTTCATGATCAGCGGCGCGCCCAGGTCTGCCGCACCGGTTGCCGCGACAAAGGCAAGGATGGCCTCCAGCTCCTCTGGCGTCAGCGTCACCGGGTGGATCGGCGATGGGCGTTCGGCGTCAAAAGGCGCCGTGATGCCTTCGACCTGGGTAAAGGCGGGATGCGGGCGCAGAGCGTAGAAAGACTGAAACCGGCTGTCCCAATCGGACAGGGCGCGCAGCACGCCAAAGGACGGGGTAGAACCGATCCCTTTCATCCGGTTCTGCTCGCCAACCACATGACATCGCCCGCATTTTTCCAGCGACAATTTCGCGCCAAGGGCCGCGTTGCCGTTAAACTGCGGCGCGGCTTCGGCTTCTTCCGTCTCGAAACTGGCGGAGTAAGCGGGGCCGTCCTGTGGCACGAAAGCTTCGATCGTCCGCTTGCCGACGTCGCTTTGCAACCAGTCCCGGAACCGTTCCTGCCGTTCCGACCCGTCGGTGTGAAGGAAGTAAACCACATCGCCGCGCCGGAAAACCGGCGCGTTGTCGGTTACGGTCGTCAGTTCCATCGGGCCTTCGGGGTCGGCGATAACGCGAATTCCGGTCTTGAGCGAGAAGCGCGGCAGAATATGTTGCAGAAGACCCGAGCGTGCCACGGCCTCGGGGCTGGCCAGACCGATTGCCTCCTGCGCGGCACAGGGGCTGGCGGAGGCGAGTAAGGTGAGGCACAAGAGGGCGTGTCGCATGTTTCGCAGCGTAATGGCGGTGTGGGCGATGCGTCAATTGATGCGTGGAATACAGGAGAGACCGGCCAATGAGCGGCGATTACAACATGTCGATGCGCAAATTCCTCAAGCAGGTGGGCGTCACCAGCCAGCAGGCCATCGAGGAAGGCCTGCGCAAGGCCGGAACGCCCAAGGGCAAGGAATTCAAGGCAAAAATTGTCCTGACGGTCGAGGGGCTGGACGTTTCCCACGAGGTCACGGGCGTGATCCGGGACGGTGACGCATGAGCCCGCGTGACGCCGTTCTGGCCAACCTCAAGAAGATCACCGATCCGGCCTCGGGGCAGGATATCGTCAGCGCCGGAATCGTCCGGGCACTGAACGTGGACGGCGAAAATGTCCGTTTTGTACTCGAGATCGACCCCAAATTGGCCGAAATGTACAAGCCCGTACAAAGCGCCGCCGAGCAGGCCGCGCAGATGGTCGAAGGGGTCGCCAAGGTCTCGGCGCTGATGACGGCGCATTCGGAAAAGGCGCCGCCCGATCTGAAACCGCGTCCCAAGGCAGCACCGCAGGGGCCGCAGCCGGTTGCCGGTGTGGACCGGATCGTTGCCGTCGCCTCGGGCAAGGGCGGGGTGGGCAAATCCACCGTGTCGGCCAACCTCGCCTGTGCGCTGGCCGCCGAAGGGCGGCGCGTGGGCCTCTTGGATGCCGATGTCTACGGCCCGTCGCAGCCGCGCATGCTGGGCGTGTCGGGCCGGCCCGCCAGCCCGGATGGCAAGACCATCCTGCCGCTGAGGAACCATGGCGTGACCATGATGTCGATGGGGCTGATGACCAACGAGGGGCAGGCGGTGGTCTGGCGCGGTCCGATGCTTATGGGCGCGCTGCAACAGATGATGAACCAGGTGCAATGGGGCGGTCTGGATGTGCTGATCGTCGACCTGCCGCCGGGCACCGGCGATGTGCAACTGACACTGAGCCAGAAATTCGCGGTGGATGGGGCCATCGTCGTCTCGACCCCGCAGGATGTGGCGCTGATCGACGCCCGCAAGGGGATCGACATGTTCCGCCAGCTCAAGACGCCGATCCTGGGCATGATCGAGAACATGTCGACCCATATCTGCTCCAATTGCGGACATGAGGAACATGTGTTCGGTCATGGCGGTGTCGCCGCCGAGGCCGAAAAGCTGGGCGTGCCGCTGTTGGGTGAGATCCCGCTGCATCTCGACATCCGGGTCGCCGCCGATGTTGGCGCGCCGATCGTTGTCAGCAAGCCCGACAGCCCACAGGCCGAGGCGTTCCGCCGGATCGCGCGTGAGATGATCGCCAAGGGGCAAGCATGAGCACACCCACCTTTCCGCCGCTGATGCAGGGCGTTGCCGTGTCGGGGGGCGAGGCGCCGTTTGACCGCGCCCGCGCCATGGCGGCGATGGGCTGTGACGGCGGGACGGTGGTGCATAACGTGCAGGCCGACCGGCTGCGGGCGGCGCTGGTCTTTGCCCCCGAGGTGGCGCTGGCCGAGGCGATGGCGATGCTGCCGCTCTGCGGCGTGGGGTTCCAGAACGCGCTGGGCGCGCTGGCCCCGCCCGAGGTGGCGGTCCACCTGACCTGGGAGGGCGGCATTCGGGTGAACGGCGCGCTATGCGGGCAGTTGCAGGTGGCGGCGGATACGTCTGACCCGGCGCTGGTGCCCGACTGGCTGGTGGTCGGTCTGGACCTGGTGCTGTTGCAGACGACTGAGGACCCCGGCGAGACACCGGACCGCACCGCGCTTTATGAAGAGGGCTGTGCCGATGTGCCCGCCGAGCAACTGCTGGAAAGCTGGGCCCGGCATGTGATGACCTGGATCAACCGCTGGGAAAGCGATGGCAACGGGCCGCTGCATGCGGAATGGATGGGGCTGGTGCCGGGTGTCGGCGAAGCGGTGACGCGGGCGGGGATATCCGGCATCTTTCTGGGGGTCGACGAGCGGTTTGGCATGCTGATCCGCGATGACGCCACGACCCATCTGGTGCCGCTGACCGATGTTCTGGAGGATGAGGCATGAACCTGGCCCGGGCGATTCATTTTGACGAGAGCGACACGCGCGTGTTCCATTCGCCCGCGCGCACCGGGGAATGGTGCATCTCGGGTGGGTTCGAGTTCTCCAACTGGGGCGAGGCGGATCTGGAGGGCAAGGCGCGGCAGGCTTTTGCCAATGGCTGGCTGGGCTTGGAAACCTTTGGCCGGGTGACATTTGTCGCGGTGACACGGGCCGAGCCGCATGAGGTCGAGGCCTTGACCGAGAACCTGGCCCGGCATTTCGTGGCTTTTTATGGCGCGCCCTCGGTCGAGGCGGCCATGGGCGTGGCGCGGGCCGAGATCGACCATATGGCGGAGCTGTGCGACGGGCATGATCCCAACACGCTGCTGACCGTGGCGCGCGAGCTGACCGAAGCGGGCGTGCGTGAAAGCTTTCGCACCATCGCCCCGCAAGAGGCGGAACTGGACCTGCTGGCGGTGCATGCCACGCCCGACGAATAGGTCGCCCGCGCGTTCTCTGTTGTCAAAAGGAGCGCCTGCGGCGCGCTCTATTGGTGCCGCGCCTTGCGGCGCGGGATGCGAGGCGCTGCCTCGCGCTCCGGGATATTTTTGGCAAGAGGAAAGGGGCGGGCGCGGCGCGTCGGCGACAGGCTGTGTTCCGTCAGTCAGGCTGACACGAGAGGGCCGAGGGCGCGTTGGCGCGGACAGGCGCGTCTTTGCCGCCGCGTTTTGTGCCACGGGATGCGAGGCGCTGCCTCGCGCTCCTGGGTGGCTTTGGCGAGCGGAACGGGGCGGGCGCGGCGTGCCAGGGAGCGGTTAGAGCAGGTCGGTGAAGCCGCCGAACTGTCCGCGCTTGAACATCAGCCCTTTGCCGGGCCGGTGGGTGGCGCTGAGCACTTCGCCCACCAGTATCTGGTGATCACCGGCCGGGTAGCGCGCATCGAGCCGACAGTCGAAGCGGGCTAGCGCATTTCTGAGGTTGGGGACGCCGTTGAGGCCGGGCTGCCAGTCCACATGGGCAAAAGCCAGCCCGTCGCGCGCGAAACTCTGCGCCAGATCATGCTGATCCTCGGCCATGACATGGATGGCGAAATAGGGCGCATTGGCAAAAGTGTCGTAGCGCGCGGATGTGTTGGCCAGGCACCAGAGCACGAGCGCCGGGTCGAGCGAGACCGAGGCGAAGGAATTGGCGGTGATCCCGGCGGGCCCATGCTTGGTCATGGCGGTGACCACGGTCACCCCGGTGCCGAAGCAGCCAAGCGCGTCGCGAAAAGCGCGCGCGGTCTCGGGGCCAGGAGTGAAGGTGGTTTCGGTCATCTCTTTCTCTTGGGCGGGGTTTGCCCCCACGTGCCATGGCAGGCGACCTTTGTCCATGGCGGGCACGGCGGATCCGGTGAGGCGGGCGGGGGCTATTTGGTAGCCATTTTCGCAGGAAACCATGAAAAGACGCTTTTTAGATGTCGGAAAAGCGTCCAAGCGGGGCACGGATGCGGCCCGGAGCTCAGTTCAGGTCTTCGAGCAGGCGGCCGTGTTTGCGGGTCTCGGCGATGACCTCGCCGAAACGGGTGATTCCCCGGGCGCGCAGCATCGGCAGCATGCGGCAGAGTACCTCGGCGGTTGCCTGGGCGTCGCCTAGGGCGGTGTGGCGCAGCTCGGCCGGGATGGTGACGCCGAGCCGGTCGCAGAGCGCGTCGAGCGTGTGGGTCTCGCTGGCGCCGAAGAGGACGGCCGACAGGAGCACGGTGTCGAGGATCGGGTGATCCCAGTCGAGGCCGCAGCGTTGCCCGTGGCGGCGCAGGAAGGCCATGTCGAAAGGCGCGTTATGGGCCACGATCACGGCGTCGCGGGCGAAGTGGTGAAATTGCCGTGCGGCTGTGACGATGTCGGGGGCGTCAGTCACCATCGCGTCGGACACGCCATGCACCTTGGTCGAGGCGGGTGGAATTGGGCGGCCGGGGTTGACCAGTTGGTCGATGCGCTCGCCCGGCACGATGCGGCCCTTGACCACCCTGACGGCGCCGATCTGCACGATCTCGTCCTTGTGCGGCAAAAGCCCGGTGGTTTCGGTGTCGAAGACGGCGAAGCTGAGCGCGGTCAGGTCCATATCCTCGAGCGCGGCGTCGGTGAACTGGCTCAGAAGGTCGAAATCGTAGACCAGCGGCCGGGCATCCTCGGGGGCGATGCGGGCGTTGGCCTCGTCGAGGATGAGCATGTAGCCGGGCGCGTCGCCCAAGGGCTTCATGCGGGCCTGATAGGTCTGCGCACCGTCGGCGCCGGAAAGGGTGCAGGGAACTTCCAACCCAGATCTGGTCAGCCGGGCATAAGCCTGTTCGAGGCTGTCGCGCTGGAAATAGTCGAACAGCGAGGCGTTGAGGCGCGGGTGGGCGATCTGGGCCAGCACTCCGGCGGCCTGACCGTCATAGAGCACGATCTGGTGGCGCGGATTGGCCAGCAGCATGGCAACCGGGATTTCGGTCAGAAGCGCGGTCAGGCGCTCTTTCTCGGCCGACAGATGCGCGGTCTCGGCGGCGATGGCGGCGGCGGTGTCGAGGGTCGAGCTGCTCAGTTGCCCGGCGAGGCCCGCGGCGGCGGGGGCCAGATCGCCCAGATAGCGGGCAGCGTGCAGGTCGACCTCGCCCTCGACCCCAGCATGGGCGCGGGCGCGCATCTGGGCGGACAGGCGCTCGATCGGTTTGGCGATGTTTTCATCGAACAGCAGCCAGACGCCGACACAGAGTGCGGCGAGGCCGAAGGCGGAGATCATGCCCGCCAGCACGAAAGCGTTCATCAGATCGGTGGCCGTGGCCCGCGCATAGGCGATCCAGAGCGCAGCCAGCACCACCGCGATTCCGCCGACAGCCAGCAGGCAGAAGAAGAGAAAGACGCGCAGGCGCAGACTGAGACCGGTCAGCATGTCAAACCTCGCAGGTGGCCACGATCAGAGGATCGCCAGCCGGAGGCTGGCGCCAGTCGGCATTGAGCACCGCACCGTCGGCGCCGAACTCGGCCCCGTCGGCCAGATTGGCGCGGCGGAACCCGTCGCAATCGACCAGAACGGGTAGTTTCGACACCGGCGCCCAGCGGCCGAAGAGATAGAGATCGACAAGGCGCTGGCCGGGTTGGGCGGGGTTCGTGCGGACCGAGCCCGCGTCGATGGCGGCGAACCGGTTGACGAAGGGCACGACATAGGTCCAGGGACGGTAGAGCGCCCGGCTTTCCACCGTTTCGATGATCTGCATCGCGTCGGGAAGGGGGGCACGGGTGCGGGCGTACCAGCCGTATTCGCTGGCGATGGTGACGCCGATCATGCCGCAACCGGCGGCGACGGGCGCCAGCCAGCGCGGCAGACGTCCGCCCAGGAGCCGGTTCAGCGCCATGACCACACCGGCCAGGGCAAGCCCCGCCACCAGCGTTCCGATCAGTTCCAGAAACATTGTCTCTCTCCTCCAGCCTTCCGATCCCCTCCGGTCAGCTCAACATGCCTTTGCCATGGCCCACGGCCGATTGCATTGTCTTTACCACCACGAAGGCGTCGCGCAGATGACTTCGCTCAAAGTCCGAGAGCGATGTGGGGGCCAGATAGTTGTCCGGCGCCTCGCCGCGCCGGACCAGCGCGGCCTGATGCTCCAGCCGGGTCTCGGCGATCAGGTCATAGGCGTCCTTGAGATCGCGCGCGCCGGACGGGCTGAGCACGCCCGCCGCCTCGGCGGCTTCGAGCCGGGCACGGGTGCCGACCTCGGTCAACTCGCCTTGCAGCGCATAGATGCGGCCCAGATCGACCACCGGCACCACGCCATTGTGTTTCAGATCGAGCGTGTTGCGGTGCTCGCCCGAACGGATGGTGGCGAAACCGCGCAACAGGCCCAGAGGCGGGGTGTGTTTCAGCGAGTTCGAGATCATATGGGCGACAAAGATAGAATTGGCGCGCGCAGCGCGCAGGGTTTCGGCCTGAAGATCGGTGAACAGCGCCTGATGCCCGCCGATCGGGCGCAGGTCGAACATCACGCTGGCCAGCATCTGTGCCTCGGGGTTCGGCCTGGCGATCCAGCCGCGGAAATAGTCGCGCCAGATCCGCACCGGCTGGCACCAGCGCGGGTTGGTGGCCATCATGTCGCCGGGGCAATAGACATAGCCGCAAGTATTCAGCCCGTCGCAGACGAACCGCGCCAGGTCCTGGAAGTAGGGCATCTGCGCCTCTGTCACCGCATCGTCCAGAAGCAGGCAGTTGTCTTGATCCGAGACGCCGGTCTGTTCCTGCCGGCCCTGGCTGCCGCAGGCAAGCCAGAGATAGGGCACCGGCGGCGGTCCCAGCTTCTCCTCGGCCAGCGCCAGCAGGCGGCGGGTTGCGGTGTCGGCGATATCGGTGATCAGGCGGGTGACCACTTCGTGCCGGTTGCCGCCGGCGACCAGTTGCACCAGCAGGCGCGGGATCTCGGCGGTGACCTCGGCCATCTCACCGGCGCTGGTGGCGCGGGCGAGGCGGCTGACCAGTTCGGCGGAACTGACCGCCTGGAACCGGGTCAGGTCGGTCTGGGTGACCATGCCCACCAAGCGCCCGGCCTCGACAATCGGGATATGGCCGATATGGCGCTCCATCATCGCATGCAGCACGTCCGAGCCGATGGCCGAGGGGGCCAGCGTCAGGGGGGCAGGGGTCATCACCTGGGCCACGGGCGTGTCGGGGCTGCGCGCCTCGGCCACCACCTTGCCCGAGAGATCGCGCTGGGTGAGAATGCCGACCAGCGCGTCCCCTTCGCAAACGCAAAGCGAGGAGATGCCGCGCGTGCGCATATCCTGCGCGGCGGCCTGCACCGTGGTGCTCGGTGCACAGGTGGCCGGATCGCGGGTCATCAGGGTTTCGACCCGGCTGGTGGCGAGGCTCTGCACTTGCGGGCGGGGCGCGCGGGCGCGGTTGAAGAATTTCGCCACCACCGGATGGGCGGCCATGAGTTCGGAGAACAGTTCGGGCGGCAGCACCAGCAGAACCGAATGGGCATCGGCCCGGGCCGAGGTGACGGCGTGCCCGTCCCGCATCAGGCCGCGTTCGCCGAAGGAGTTGCGCAGGCCGAGGTGCGAGACCACCGCGTCGTTTTCATCGCGGATCTCGACCTGGCCCTCGTAGACGATGAAGAGGCCCGGCAGTTTCTCGCCCAGATCGTAGACGGCGAAATCGCGCTCCACCTCCCAGGCGTCGATGCGGGGGGCGATGCGTTCAAGCTCGGCCAGCGGCAGCGCGTCATAGGGGTGGACGGATTTCAGGAACCGGGTGATCTGTTCGGGCGAAAGGGGCATGGGGCACCAGTGAAGCGGAATGAAAAAGTCCCGCCAGGACAAGGCCTGGCGGGACCGTGGTCAGTAAGGGCGGCCCAAAAGAGGGAGGGAAGCAGGACCGCCCGTCAACTCAGTGATCCTGAGCTGCGCCTGCGCCTCGGGGGATGCGCACGCTTTCGACCAGGTCTTTGATCTCCTGCGGGGTCTCCTTGGTCATGCCGGCGACCAGATAGGCGACGCCGAAGTTGACCAGGGCACCGATTGCGCCGAACGAGGTCGACTTGACCGTGCCCAGGAGCGGGTCGGCATCGGTGAAGGAGTTGGTGCCGGGGATGAAGAACCAGCCCTTGTGCAGGAAGATGTAGACCAGCGTCACGACCAGACCGGCAACCATGCCTGCCACGGCACCGCTGTTGTTGATCTTCTTCGAGAAAATCCCCATCATCAACGCCGGGAAGATCGAGGCCGCTGCCAGGCCAAAAGCGAGTGCCACTGTCTGCGCGGCAAAGCCCGGCGGGTTCAGGCCCAGATAGGTTGCCACACCGATAGCCACGGCCATCGCGATCCGCGCGGACAGCAGCTCACCCTTTTCCGAGATGCCCGGATTGATCGAGCCTTTGATCAGGTCGTGGCTGACGGCCGAGGAGATTGCCAGCAACAGACCGGCGGCGGTGGACAGCGCGGCGGCCAGACCACCGGCGGCGACCAGACCAATCACCCAGCCCGGCAGGTTGGCGATTTCCGGGTTGGCGAGGACCAGGATGTCGCGGTTGAAGTTGGTCAGTTCGTTACCGGCCCAGCCCTTTTCGGCAGCCTTGGCCTGCATGGCCTCGGATTTGTCGTTGTAGTACTGGATCTTGCCGTCGCCGTTCTTGTCTTCCCAACCCAACATCCCGGTCTTTTGCCAGGTTGCCATCCAGTCATAGCGCGGATCGGTTTCGATCTGCTCCAGCGAGACAGCTTCGGCGTCGGTGCCATTGGGCCACATCATGTCGGTGATGTTGAGCCGTGCCATGGCGCCCACGGCGGGGGCGGTCAGGTACAGAAGCGCGATGAACACCAGCGCCCAGCCCGCCGACCAGCGTGCGTCCGACACCTTGGGAACGGTGAAGAAGCGCATGATGACGTGGGGCAGACCGGCGGTGCCGATCATCAGCGACAGGGTGAAGAGCACCATGTTGAAGGTGTCGCCGTTATGGGTGGTGTATTCGGCAAAGCCTAGCTCGCGCAGGATCGCGTCCAGCTTGGCCAGCAGAGGCTCGCCCGAAGCGGCATGGTCGCCGAACAGGCCCAGGCCCGGGATCGGGTTGCCGGTCAGTTGCAGCGAGATGAACACGGCCGGGATGGTATAGGCCATGATCAGCACGACATACTGGGCAACCTGGGTATAGGTCACGCCCTTCATGCCGCCGAACACCGCATAGGCGAACACGACCACGGCGCCGATCAAGAGGCCGGTGGTGTTCGACACTTCGAGGAAGCGGCCGAAGGCCACGCCCACACCGGTCATCTGGCCAATCACATACGTCACCGAGGCGACGATCAGACAGATCACGGCCACCAGGCGCGCGGTCGGGCTGTAGAAGCGGTCGCCGATGAACTCGGACACGGTGAACTTGCCGAACTTGCGCAGGTAGGGAGCAAGCAGCAGCGCCAGCAGCACATAACCGCCGGTCCAGCCCATCAGGAAGGTCGAGTTGTCATAGCCGACAAAGGCGATGAGGCCCGCCATCGAGATGAACGAGGCCGCCGACATCCAGTCGGCCGCCGTGGCCATGCCGTTCATGACCGGGTGCACGCCGCGACCGGCGGCGTAGAATTCCGATGTGGAACCCGCGCGGGCCCAGATCGCGATGCCGATGTAAAGCGCGAACGAGGCGCCCACGAACAGCAGGTTGATGGTAAACTGATCCATGGGTGATTACTCCTCTTCCACGCCAAATTCGGCGTCGAGCTTGTTCATGCGCCAGGCGTAGAAAAAGATCAGTGCCAGGAACACCAGGATCGAACCTTGCTGGGCGAACCAGAAGCCCAGATCGGTGCCGCCCACAGCGATACCGCTGAGCATGGGGCGCAGCACGATGCCGAACCCGAAAGACACCAGCGCCCAGATGACGAGGCTGATGAGAATGATCCGCACATTGGCCTGCCAGTACCCTTTTTGGGCATCGCTGACCTGTGCGGAGGTTGTGGTATGGTCCGCCATCGCGGGTCCTCCTTGTTTCCTCCTGAGGCGCCCGGCTGCGGTCCGGGCGGTCTCACTCCTGAACCCCGCCGGTGGGCGGCGGGCATGACTCCTCCGTTCCGCCAGGGCGGTCCGTCGGCATTCCATTTCGGGGGCAGGGGCGGCGCGGGCCGCGCGCCCCGGTCTTTCCCGCCTAGTCCATCGCCCCCTTGACGATGGTGGCGAGGCCCTGGGCGATCTCGTCGATCCCGCCCATGGCGTCGATCCGTTGTAGCACGCCATGGCCTTCGTAATAGGCGATCAGCGGCGCGGTCTGCGCGTGATAGGCCTCGAGCCGGCTGGCCACGGTTTCGGCATTGTCATCGGCGCGGCGCTTCATCTCGGTGCCGCCGCACTTGTCGCATTTGCCCGCCTGGACGGGCTGCTTGAACGTGTCGTGATAGCCCTCGCCGCAGTTACCACAGGTGTAGCGGCCCGAAATGCGGGTCACCATCTCGGCATCCTCGACCTCGAGGCTGACGGCGGCGTTGATGCGCTGGCCGCTCTCGGCCAGCAGCGTGTCCAGCGCCTGTGCCTGCACGGTGGTGCGGGGAAAGCCGTCGAGGATCACGCCCTTGGCACAGTCAGGCTCAGCCAGCCGGTCGCGCAGGATGGCGATGACGATCTCGTCGCTGACCAGGTCGCCCGCCTCCATCACTGCCTTGGCCTGTTTGCCGGCGGGGGTTCCGGCGGCCACGGCGGCGCGCAACAGATCGCCGGTCGAAAGCTGCACCAGCCCGAACTTTTCTTCCAGCATGCGGGCCTGGGTGCCCTTCCCGGCGCCCGGAGGGCCGAGAAGGATCAGAACGGCGGGGGTGGTCATCGTGGCAGCGTCCATGTCCATCCTCTTACTTGCTGGCGCGATTGGCGATCAGGTCGTCGACGACCGAGGGGTCGGCCAGGGTCGAGGTGTCGCCCAGCGAGCCGAAGTCGTTCTCGGCGATCTTGCGCAGGATGCGGCGCATGATCTTGCCCGAGCGGGTCTTGGGCAGGCCCGGCGCCCACTGGATCACGTCCGGGCTGGCGATCGGGCCGATTTCGGTGCGCACCCAGGTGCGCAGCTCCTTCATCAGCTCGTCCGAAGGCTCGCGGTCGTTCATCAGGGTGACGTAGCAATAGATGCCCTGGCCCTTGATCTCGTGCGGGTAACCCACCACGGCGGCCTCGGCCACGGCGGCATGCGCCACCAGAGCACTTTCGACCTCGGCGGTGCCCATGCGGTGACCCGAGACGTTGATCACGTCATCGACGCGGCCGGTGATCCAATAGTCGCCATCGGCATCGCGGCGGCAGCCGTCACCGGTGAAGTAATAGCCCTTGTAATCGGCGAAATAGGTCTTCTGGAACCGCTCGTGATCGCCCCAGACGGTGCGCATCTGGCCCGGCCAGCTGTCCTTGATGCAGAGCACGCCCTCGACCCCATTGCCATTGATCTCGACACCCGATTGCGGGTCGAGCACCACCGGCTGGATGCCGAAGAAGGGTTTCATCGCCGAGCCCGGCTTGGTCGCGTGCGCCCCCGGCAGCGGCGTCATCAGGTGGCCGCCGGTCTCGGTCTGCCACCAGGTGTCGACGATCGGGCATTTGCCCTTGCCCACCACCTCGTTGTACCAGTTCCAGGCCTCGGGGTTGATCGGTTCGCCCACGGTACCCAGCAGGCGCAGGTCGCTCAGGTCGTGTTTTTCGACAAAGCCGGTGCCCTGACCCATCAGCGCGCGGATGGCGGTGGGGGCGGTGTAGAACTGGTTGACCTTGTGCTTGGCGCAGACCTCCCAGAAGCGGCCGGCATCGGGATAGGTCGGCACGCCCTCGAACATCAGCGTGGTGGCGCCATTGGCCAGCGGGCCATAGACGATGTAGCTGTGACCGGTGACCCAGCCCACATCGGCAGTGCACCAGTAGATGTCGCCGTCGTGATAGTCGAAGGTGATCTCATGCGTCATCGCGGCATAGACCAGATAGCCGCCGGTGGTATGTACCACGCCCTTGGGCTGGCCGGTCGAGCCGGAGGTGTAGAGGATGAAGAGCGGATCCTCGGCGCCCATTTCGGCGGGGGCGCAGTAATCCGACGCCTCGAGCGCCATCTCGTTATAGTCATAGTCGCGGTCGGCGATCCAGGTGGTCTGGCCGCCGGTGCGCTTGACAACCAGGCATTTGACGCTGTCCTTGCAGTGCAGCAGCGCGGCGTCGGCATTGGATTTCAGCGGGGTCTTGCGGCCACCGCGCGGTGCCTCGTCGGCGGTGATCACCACCTTGGCGTCGCAGCCGTTGACCCGGGCCGCCAGCGCGTCAGGCGAGAAACCGGCGAAGACGATGGAATGGATGGCGCCGATGCGGGCGCAGGCCAGCATGGCATAGGCCGCTTCGGGGATCATCGGCAGGTAGATGACGACGCGGTCGCCCTTGCGCACGCCCAGGCTCTCCAGGATGTTGGCCATCCGGCAGACCGAGCCGTGCAGCTCTTCATAGGTGATGTGCTTGGCGGGTTCAGTGGGAGAGTCCGGCTCCCAAATGATCGCGGTCTGGTCGCCCCGGGTGGCCAGGTGACGGTCGATACAGTTGGCCGCGACGTTCAGCGTGCCGTCGGCATACCAGTTGATCGAGACCTCGCCGAAGTTGTAGTTGACGTCCTTGACCTGGGTAAAGGGCTTGATCCAGTCGACCCGCTTGCCCTGCTCGGCCCAGAACCCCTCGGGATCGGCCAGAGAGGCCGCATACATCCGGTCATAGGTTTCCGCGTTCACATGCGCACGGGCCACCGTGTCGGCGGATGGCGCAAAGCGCTTGGTCTCGGTCTGAGCTGCTGGTGACATGGATGAGGCTCCTCCCTCTCACTGATTTCATTGCGACCGTTTTCACCCATCCCCATGGGTGTTGTCGATCCGCTTCCAACCCTGGGCGGATCATAGCTTAAACTGAAAATAAATAAATAAATTACTGGATTTCAAAGGATTGCTTGTAAAGATTTTTTTTTACGACGGAAATCTTGTAAATGTTTGCGCCAAAACTACAGAAAAAATGCAATAAAAACGCGGAGGATAGAGTCAACGAATTTTGCGCAGATTGCCTTTACTTAGATCTGCCGACAGGCGAGTTTGCGCGCGCAGCCGGTCGAAACTGGTGTGACATAATGTTTCGGCAACTGGCTGGATCGCGAAATCTTGCTGCGCTGCGGTAGCGAGCGACTCGCGGCTTGTGGGGTTGGCAGGGCCGGATGTTGGCGCTAGCTTGTCGGCAAGCGGCCGAAGACGGGTCGCCACAAAGGGAGAGACATTCATGAACAAGATGTTGAGTGGAGCGGTCGCGGCCGCCCTGACCGTTTCTTTTGCCGCCGAAGCCGGGGCCACCGAATGGAACGTGTCGGTCTGGGGCAAGCGGCGCGCGTTCACCGAACATATCGAGAAGCTGGCCGAGTTGGTCAGCGAAAAGACCGGTGGCAGTTTCACCATGAACGTCAGCTATGGCGGCCTGTCGAAGCCGAAGGAGAATCTGGACGGTATCTCGATCGGCGCCTTTGAAATGGCGCAGTTCTGCGCCGGCTATCACGCCGACAAGAACCGGGCCATCACCGTGCTGGAACTGCCCTTCCTGGGGGTCAACACTCTGGAGGAGGAAGTGGCGGTTTCGAACGCGGTCTATGCCCATCCGGCGGTGGCCGCGGAGATGGCGCAGTGGAACGCAAAGCTGCTGATGACCTCGCCGATGCCGCAGTACAACCTGGTGGGCACCGGCGACCCGCGGGATACGCTGGCCGAATACGAGGGCATGCGGGTGCGTGCGACTGGCGGTCTGGGCGATGCGTTCAAGGCGGTCGGCGGCGTGCCGACCTCGGTCCCGGCGACCGAAGCCTATAATGCGATGGAATCCGGCGTGGTCGACACAGTGGCCTTTGCGCAGCATGCACATCTGAGCTTTGGCACCATCAACAAGGCCGACTGGTGGACCGCGAACCTGAACCCGGGCACGGTGAACTGTCCTGTGGTGGTGAATGTCGATGCCTATGAGGCGCTGAGCGATGACGAGCGCGCAGCGCTGGACAGCTCGATCGAGGAATCGATCGCACATTATCTGACGAACTATGGCGAGCTGCTCAAGAAATGGGACGACGTGCTGGCCGAGAAGGGCGTTGAAAAGGTGATGATCTCTGAGGAGGTGCTGGCCGAGTTCCGCGACAAGGTGGCCGGGCCGATCAGTGCCAAATGGGTCGAGGACATGAGCGCCCAGGGCCTGCCCGCGCAGGAACTGCTGGATCTGGTGCATGCGACGCTGAAACAGTCGCAAGGCAGCTGATCGCCATTTGGGTCGGGCGCTGGTGCGCCTGGCCCGCTGTTGCCCCCGAACCGACTTGAGAGGAGTTCTGCGATGGCAGGACATGCATCCGTATTGGAGGATGACAGCCCGCTGAGCCGGGCGGACCGGGCCCTGTTAAGGCTGGAGCGGTTTCTGGCCCTGCTGAGCGGTCTGGCGGTGTTTTCCCTGATGGTGCTGGCGGTGGTTTCGGTCGGCGGGCGCAATGCGTTCAATACGCCGCTGCCGGGATATGTCGACTGGATCGAGCAGGCGATGCCGTTGATCGCCTTTATGGGTATCGCCTATGTGCAGCGCGACGGCACCCATATCCGGATGGATCTGCTGGTGTCGCGGCTGTCGGGCCGGACGCTGTGGCTGTTTGAACTGATTTCCGTGCTGCTGATCCTGTTGTTGATGGTGCTGCTGGTCTGGGGCAGTTGGGCGCATTTCCTGCGCGCCTTCGACATGAGCGCGCCGCTGTGGAGCCGGGACAGCTCGATCGACATCGGGCTGCCGCTGTGGCCCGCGAAGCTTTTGGCGCCGGTGGCCTTTTCGGTGCTGTGTCTGCGCCTCTTGATCCAGGTCTGGGGCTATGGCCGGGCGCTGGTTCTGGGGCTGGAGACGCCGGTGGCGGTGCCGCTGATCCAGGATGTCGCCGCCCAGGCGGCGGCCGAGGCCGAGCAGCTGGCGGGGCATGACAATGGATAGTATCGAGATCGGTCTCTGGGTCACTGGCGGGCTGCTGGTGACGGTGCTGCTGGGCATGCGGGTGGCCTTTGCCGCAGCCTTTG
The DNA here is from genome assembly GCF_025673445.1 of Ruegeria marisflavi. NCBI lineage: Bacteria > Pseudomonadati > Pseudomonadota > Alphaproteobacteria > Rhodobacterales > Roseobacteraceae > Ruegeria > Ruegeria marisflavi. Next base: position 24,317 of record NZ_JAOVQN010000021.1, on the reverse strand, counting down.
CCGGGCTTGTGGGCCTGATCTGGATCTTCTGGGCGAAGAAGGGCTATGACGCGCAGGATTTCGGCTGGGCGCTGACCGTGGCGGTCAAGACGGCGGGGCAGGTGCCCCATTCCAAGGTGGCCAGCCAGGCGCTGAGCCTGATCCCGACCTTCATCCTGATCGGCTATCTGGCCTATTACGCGGGCCTGACGCGGGCGCTGTTCGAGGCAGCCAAGCGCTGGATGGCCTGGGTGCCGGGCGGGTTGGCGGTGTCGACCGTGTTCGCCACCGCGGGCTTTGCGGCGGTGTCCGGCGCCTCGGTCGCGACCTCGGCGGTGTTTGCCCGCATCGCCATTCCCGAGATGTTGGCAATCGGCTATAACAAGCGCTTTGCCGCAGGCGTGGTGGCGGCGGCGGGGACGCTGGCTTCGCTGATCCCGCCTTCGGCGATCCTGGTGATCTATGCCATCATCGTGGAACAGGACGTGGGCAAGCTGTTGCTGGCGGGCTTTGTGCCCGGCGCCTTCAGCGCGGTGATCTATGTGGCGCTGATCGTGGGCATCGCGGTGGTGTTCAAATCGGTGGGCCCGCCGGTTACCGGCTTCACCTGGCGGCAGCGGTTTGCCGCGCTGCCGGGCGCGCTGCCCATCGTGTTTGTCGTCGTGATCATCATCTTCTTTGTCTACAACCCCTTTGGCGGCGACGCCTGGGGCACACCGACCGAGGGCGGCGCGCTGGGAGCCTTCGTGGTGTTCTGCATGGCCGTGCTGCGCGGCATGAAATGGGCCGAGTTCAAGAGCGCGCTGCTGGAGACCGCCAAGCTGACGGTGATGATCTTCACCATCATCTGGGGGGTGCTGATCTATGTGCGCTTCCTGGGCTTTGCCGATCTGCCGGGGGCGTTTTCCGACTGGATCACCTCGCTTGCGATGTCGCCGATGCTGATCCTGATCTGTATCCTTCTGGCCTATGCGGTGCTGGGCATGTTCATGGATGCCATCGGCATGCTGCTGTTGACCCTGCCGGTGGTCTATCCGGCGGTGATGGCATTGAATGGCGGCGAGGCGGTCAGCGCCGCCGACAGCGCCTTTGGCATGTCGGGGCCGATGTGCGCGATCTGGTTCGGTATCCTGGTGGTGAAAATGGCCGAGTTCTGCCTGATCACGCCGCCCATCGGGCTCAACTGCTTTGTGGTGGCGGGGGTGCGCCCGGATCTGAGCGTGCAGGATGTGTTCCGCGGTGTGACGCCGTTCTTTATCGCCGATGCGGTGACGATCGGGCTGCTGGTGGCCTTTCCCGGTATCGTTTTGTGGCTGCCGTCGCTGGCGGGTTAGGCCAGTTGTCGGAAAGCCAAACACGCGGATTGCGGGTTTGAAATCGGATCGAAACCGGGCGGGGGGCGCTTGTGCCGCCCGCCCGTTTCGTTAGCTTCGCCGCCACATGCCTGAAGGGGAGAAGCCAGTGTCGATAGACGCGAGGATAGTTGACGATCTTGTGGCCAACGGGATCGAGTTTGTCACCACCGTTCCATGCAAGCAGCTGGCCGGTGTGATTGACGAGGTGGATCGGCGCGACGGGATATTTCACATCCCGTCCAACAAGGAAGACGAGGGCATGGGGCTTTGCGCCGGTGCCTGGATGGGTGGCAAGCGCCCGGCCATCATCATGCAGAATACGGCCATCGGCGTGACGATCAACACGCTGGCCACGCTGATCCAGTACTACCGGATGCCCTTGCCGATGCTGATCTCGTACCGGGGCGAGCTGCGCGAGCCGGTGGCCTGCCAGGTCGAGATGGCGGTGCATACCAAGGCGCTGCTGGCGCAGCTGAACATCCCCACCTACCATTTCCACCGGCAAAGCGATGTCGAGGAGCTCGACATGATCCTGAAGTACACCTTCATGTGCTCGAAGCCCGTGGCGATCCTTACCGACGCCAACTTCTGGGGAGGCTATGGCGACCAATGATCCGTTCCGAAATCCTGCGCGAGATCGCGCCCATCCTGCGGGACCAGCTTGTGGTCTGCAACATCGGCATTCCCAGCCAGGAGCTGCATGCGATCGACGACCAGCCCAGCAATTTCTACATGCTGGGGACGATGGGGCTGGCCTCATCCATCGGGTTGGGGCTGGCGCTGGCGCAGCCCAAGACGGTGATCGTGATTGATGGGGATGGCTCGGTGCTGACCAACCTGGGCACCCTGCCGACGATCGGCAACAATGCGCCTGGCAACTATATCCTGATGATCATCGACAACGGGTCCTATGGCTCGACCGGGGACCAGCCGACCTATACCGGCAAGAAGACCGACCTGGCCGGGATGGCGCGGGCGGCGGGCTGCGATAATGTCGTTGTCGTTCAGGACGTTGACACCGGCCCGGCGCTGCAAGCGGCGATCGAGGGCGGGCGGGCCACCGTGCTGGTGGTGAAATGCGACAGCGGCAATGCCAAGATGCCGGTCATCACCATGGACCCCGTCATCATCCGCGACCGCTTCATGAAGGCGGTCCGCGCCTGACAGGTGAGGATCGCGGCGCGACGCGCCGCGTTCCTCCCGAATTGACCGTTTTGTACAGCTCTGGCAGCGGCGATTGACCGTTTTGTACCCTGCGATCCGGGTCGATTGCGGCTGTTTGGTCTGCTAGGATCAGGCAAGAGAGGGGCGCATGGAACGACGGATCGCTGCCATTCTTGCTGCTGACATGGTCGGGTTCAGCCGCCTCGTCGAGGCTGACGAGATCGGCACGCTTGAGCGGCAGAAAGCCTATCGGCATGACCTGATCGACCCGCTGATCGGGCAGTTCCAGGGACAGGTTGTCAAACTGACCGGCGATGGGTTGATTGCCGAATTCTCCTCGGTCGTGGCTGCCGTGCAATTTGCGCTGACCCTACAGCGTCAGGTCACGGCGCGGGAGCAGGGCCAACCGGAGGATCGCCGGATCAGGTACCGCTTGGCGGTCAACCTGGGTGATGTGATCTTTGACGAGGGCGATGTCTATGGCGACGGGGTGAACATCGCGGCCCGGATGGAGGAGATGGCCGAACCCGGTGGGATTGTCGTTTCCGGCACCGTCTTTGATCTGCTGAAATCGAATGTCGATGCACATTATGAACCGCTGGGAGAGAAGCGGCTCAAGAACATTGCGACCCCGGTCCGGGTTTACCGGGTGGTTCCGGGTCTGGCGCAAGGCGGCGCACGACCCGAGAAGGCGAGGCGGCGCTGGCCGCTGCTGGCGGTTTTTTGCGGCGCGGCCACGGCGATGGCGATCTCACTCTGGGTGATCTATGCCGCGCTGGCCGGAAAGCCGGCAGACCTTGCCCCCGGCAAACCGTCTCTGGCGGTTCTGCCGCTGGACAACCTGAGCGGCGACCCCTCGCAGGATTGGTTTGCCGACGGGCTGAGCGAAGATCTGACCACCGACCTGTCACGGCATCCGGGGCTGTTCGTCATCGCCCGCAACTCGGCCTTTGCTTCGGCGGAAACCGCGCGTGACCCGGTCGAGGTAGCGCGCATGCTGAAGGTGGCCTATGTGATCGAGGGCAGCGTTCGCCGGGTGGGCGAGACGCTGCGGATCAATGTGCAACTGGTCGATGCCGGTACCGGCGGGCATGTCTGGGCCGAAAGGTACGACGGCACGCCCGAGGATGTTCTGGCATTCATAGACGGTGTGTCCGACGCCGTTCTGGGGGCGTTGGATCTGGCCGATCCTCAGAATGGCAAGACCGTGTCCACCGGCGAAACCGGCAATGCCCGGGCATTCGATGCGTTTCTGGAGGGCTGGGGGCGTTACAAACAATTCACACCTGAGGATCTGCTGGCTGCGGTTCCATTGTTCGAGCGAGCGGTGGAACTCGACCCCGGCTATGGTCGGGCCTATGCCGCGCTGGCGGCGACCTACTTCGAAGCCTGGGAGAAATTTTGGTTTCGTGAATTCGGATATGGTCCGACGGAACGGCGGTTCCTGATGGCCAAGGCCGAGCGGTATCTGGACTTGGCCTTGCAGCATCCGACCGGGTTGGCGCATCAGGTCGCAGCGAACATTCACCGGCTGAATGGCCGACGGGAAGATATGTTGCGTTCGGCGACTGCTGCGGTCGAGGCCGAACCGGGCGATCCGGATGGATATGCGGAACTGTCGTTTGCGCTGGTTCTTGAAGGTCGCGCGAAGGACGCGCTGGAAGCTATTGAAACTGCAATGAAGCTGGAGCCCTTGTACCCGGCGCACTATTTGTTGCGCCGGGGCGTCGCACTGTTCCACCTGAGGCGGTATGATGAGGCTGTGGAAATGTTGGAACGGGCCAAGGCGCGAGATCCTGGCAATAAGGAGTTTCCACTATACTGGCTGGCTGCAACCTACGGCCGGATGGGCGAGCTTGAAAAAGCCGATGCCGCGAGAATGGCGAACAAAAATCGAACCACGGTCGATGCGTTGAAGCTCTATCTTCCGTACAAGAACCCAGAAGACTGGGAATTCTTCGCGGAGGGGATGCGCAAGGCCGGATTCAGATAGGCGCGTTCGCAGGCCGGACCTGTGACCGTTCCAGTCCGGGCTCAGCCGTTGATGTCGTCCTTAAAGCGTTTCACCTGGCCATGGGGCAGGGCGAATGTCCGGCGCAGGATCAGCCAGGCGACGAGCGACAGGGCAGAGAAGATCAGCAGAAGCACCGGCAGCGACGGGGTCACCGCCAGCAGCATCAGCCCGGTCACCGCCGCGCCGATGGCGAAGCCCAGGAAGATGAAGCCGGGCAGCAGCATCTCGACCACCCCCAGCACCAGCGCACCGGCAAGCCAGAGCCACCAGACGGACCAGAGCGTGTCAGCCATCATTTGCCCCCTTTCAGCAGCTTGAAGGCGTCGCCAAAGGCTTCGAGCGCGTTGGCGGGCAGGATGATGGTCTGTTTCCCGGCGCCATTGCCCAGGGCATTGAGCGCCTCGACCTGTTTCAGTGCCACCTGGTATTGCGCCGCCTCAAGCCCGTGGGCGGCGATGGCGCGGGCCACGACCTCGGTCGCATAGGCCTCGGCCTCGGCCTGGATTCGGCGGGCCTTGGCGGTCTGTTCGGCGGCATACAGCTCGGCATCTGCGTTAAGCTCGACCGCGCGCTTGGCGCCTTCGGCCTTGGTCACCTGGGCGCGGCGTTCGCGTTCGGCATTCAGCTGTTGCAGCATGGCGTCGCGGGTGGCCTGATCGAGGTTCACATCCAGGATCTCGGCCCGGGTGACCTCAATCCCCCAATCGTCCACCGCGTCCTCGACCGAGGATTTGATGGTGGAGATCAGCTGCGCCCGGTTCGATTGCACCTCGTCCAGGTCCATCTTGCCGATCTCGGCCCGCACGATGCCGGCCACGGTGGTGGAGATGGCGCCGTCGACATCGCGGATGCGATAGACGGTCTTTTCCGGTTCGGTGATGCGGTAGAAGACGGATGTGTCCACCTGCACCAGCACGTTGTCCTTGGTGATCGCGTCCTGGCTGGCGGTGGGGAGTTGGCGTTCGAGGATCGAGATCTTGTGCCGGACCACATCGAGGAAAGGCACGATGAAGTTGATGCCCGGCCCGAGCACCGCATGCAGCCGTCCGAAGCGTTCGACCACGAATTTCTCGGATTGGGGCACGATGCGGATGCCCTTGAGAATGACCACGACGATGAAGATCGCGGCAGCGAGATAGAAGATGTTCTGGGTGACGAGTCCGATGATCTGGTCTTCGGTCATGCTGTGCCCTCGTGTTTTGTGTACTATGGTATACATATGGGGCGTGTCTTGCCGCCGTTCAATACAGGTATGGGCTGTATCGCCCGCCGCGCAAAGGGGGAATTAGGGCGCGCGGCTTGCATTGCGGGCGCGCTTGGGGCAAAGCCTGCCCGGTTGACCCGAGCCGCGAGGATGAGATGAGCGAGCGTTTCTCTTTTGACCTGCATGCCCGTGATGGCAAGGCGCGGACCGGTGTGATCCAGACGCCGCGCGGCGCGGTGCGCACACCGGCCTTCATGCCGGTGGGGACGGCGGCGACGGTCAAGGCGATGATGCCCGAAAGCGTGCGCGCCACCGGCGCCGATATCCTGTTGGGCAATACCTATCACCTGATGCTGCGGCCGACGGCCGAGCGGATCGACCGGCTGGGCGGGCTGCACAAGTTCATGAACTGGGAGCGGCCGATCCTGACCGACAGCGGCGGGTTCCAGGTGATGTCGCTGGCGGGGCTCAGGAAGCTGACCGAGAAGGGCGTGACGTTCAAATCCCATATCGACGGGTCCAAGCACGAGCTGACGCCGGAACGGTCGATGGAGATCCAGCGGCTGCTGGGCAGCGACATCGTGATGTGTTTCGACGAATGTCCGGCGCTGCCTGCCGACCGCGACCGGATCGCGGAGTCGATGCGGCTTTCGATGCGGTGGGCCGAACGCTCGCGCGCGGCCTTTGGCGACCGGCCGGGGCATGCGCTCTTTGGGATCATGCAGGGCGGGCTGGAGCAGGATCTGCGCGAGGAGAGCGCCGAGGCGCTGAAGGCCATCGGGTTTGAGGGTTATGCCGTGGGCGGCCTGGCGGTGGGTGAGGGGCAAGAGGCGATGTTCGACTGTCTCGACTATGCGCCCGGTTTCCTGCCCGAGGACAAGCCGCGCTACCTGATGGGGGTGGGCAAGCCCGACGATATCGTCGGCGCCGTCAAGCGTGGCATCGACATGATGGATTGTGTGCTGCCGTCCCGCTCGGGCCGCACCGGGCAGGTGTTTACCCGCCACGGGGTTCTGAACATCAAGAACGCCCGGCACATAGACGACCCGCGCCCGCTGGACGAGGCCTGCACCTGTCCGGCCTGCCGCAATTTCAGCCGCGCCTATCTGCACCACGTTTTCCGCAGTCAAGAGATCATCAGTTCGATGCTGCTGACATGGCACAACCTGCATTATTTCCAGGAGATCATGGCGGGGATGCGCGAGGCCATTGCGGCGGGTACCTTTGCCGCCTGGGAGGCGGATTTCCACGCGGGCCGGGCGCAGGGCGATATCGAACCGCTCTGACGGCGCGGGCCATGCCCGGGGGGGCATGGCGGGGTTGCGCTAAGAACCCGGTTCTGCTGGCCGGGGGCTCTGGCGGGAGGATTTCCCTGCATGGGCAGAGATGGAACAAAGATGCGGTGATCGTGGCAATGGGGTGATGTCTTCCCTGACGTCCTGTGCCGGTATGGTCCGGCCGGGGTTGCGCATCGCCTGACAGGGCTTAGCTCTGGCTGAACCGGTTGCGGTGCCGATGCGTGCGGCCGGACGATGACAGGAGACCTATCGTGACCGAGACACTGTTTACCCCCCTGAAGGCTGGCGAAATCGCGCTGAAGAACCGGATCGTGATGGCGCCGCTGACGCGGAACCGGGCGGATGACACCACTGGCGTCGTGTTCGACCGTCATGCGGAATATTACGCCCAACGCGCCAGCGCCGGGTTGCTGATCACCGAGGGCGCGCAGATCAGCGACGAGGGCAAGGGCTATATCCAGACGCCGGGTATCCATACGCCCGAGCAGGTGGCCGCCTGGCGCAAGGTGACCGATGCGGTCCATGCAAGGGGCGGCAAGATCGTGATCCAGCTGTGGCATGTGGGGCGGATTTCGCACAGCTCGCTGTTGCCGGGCGGGCAGGCGCCGGTCTCGGCCTCGGCGATTGCCGCGAAGGCCAAGACCTTTACCCATAACGGGTTCGAGCACACGTCGGAGCCGCGCGCGCTGGAGACGGATGAGATTGCCCGTGTCGTGGCCGATTACGCCCATGCCACCCGCTCTGCGCGCGAGGCCGGGTTCGATGGTGTCGAGATCCATGCCGCCAACGGCTATTTGATCGAGCAGTTCCTGAAGGATGGCAGCAACCGGCGCGCAGATGAATATGGCGGATCGGTGGAGAACCGGGCCCGGTTCCTGTTCGAGGTGCTGGATGCCGTCGTAGGCGCCTGGGATGCCGCCCATGTCGGTATCCGGCTGTCGCCGTTTACCACGGTGAACGGGATTTCCGAGAGCGATCCGGTGGCCACCTATACGCCGGTCATCGAAAGGCTGGATCGCTATGGGCTGGCCTATCTGCACATGATCGAGGGCCAGACCGGCGGCGCGCGCGAAGGCGCGTTTGACGATCTGCGCAAGCTCTGGACCGGGACCTATATGGGCAACAATGGCTATGACCGGGCCAGCGCGATTGCGCGGGTGCGCTCGGGCGCGGTGGATCTGGTGGCCTTTGGCAGACCCTATATTGCCAATCCCGATCTGGTCGAGCGGCTGGCCGCCGACGCGCCGCTGAACGCGGGGGATACCGCCACTTATTACGGCGGTGGCGACGCAGGCTATACCGATTACCCGGTGTTGCAGACGGCCTGATCTGGTCGTCTCGTGCCCGGCTGGGCCTTGTTCCGGGCTTATGGGGCGGGGCGGCGATACGGCGCTCCTGCGCGGGGGCGCAGATCGCCCCGCCCGCCGTCCCGCAGGAATTTGCCGCCGGAATTCTTCGAGTCGGGTTTTGCGCTCTTGCGGTCGCCGGATACTCGCGTCATGCTGCGCGACACCAATCCGTTTGAGCGGTTGAAAAAGGGGGGCGGGCGCCCCACCTTTACACCCCGAGACAGGAGATGGCTGGGGGTCGCCTATGACAGGGACCAGTGCCATCTTGCCAATGATAAGGATAGAGCATGCAAGAGCCTCTGAACGCCTCTTACCCCGTCCTGCCGCTGCGCGACATCGTCGTGTTTCCGCATATGATCGTGCCGCTGTTCGTGGGCCGCGAGAAATCGGTGCGGGCGCTGGAAGAGGTGATGCAGGACGACAAGCAGATCCTGCTGTCGAGCCAGATCGACCCGGGCGTCGACGACCCCACCATCGACGGCATATATCGCGCCGGTGTGCTGGCCAATGTGTTGCAGTTGCTGAAGCTGCCCGATGGCACGGTCAAGGTTCTGGTCGAGGGCCAGGCGCGGGTGAAGATCACCGAATTCCTTGAGAACGAAGACTTTTTCGAGGCGCGCGCCGAGTATGTGACCGAGATTCCGGGCGATGTGACCACGACCCAGGCGCTGATCCGCACAGTGGGTGATGAGTTCGAACGCTATGCCAAGGTGCGCAAGAACATCCCCGAGGAGGCGCTGTCGGCGGTGGGTGAGACCACCGAGCCCGCCAAGCTGGCCGATCTGGTCGCCGGGCATCTGGGCATTGAAGTGGGCCAGAAACAGGACCTGCTCGAGACCCTGTCGATCAGCGAGCGGCTGGAGAAGGTCTATGGCCTGATGCAGGGCGAGTTGAGCGTTCTTCAGGTCGAGAAGAAGATCAAGACCCGCGTCAAGTCGCAGATGGAGAAGACCCAGCGCGAGTATTACCTGAACGAACAGATGAAGGCGATCCAGCGCGAGCTGGGCGATGGCGAAGAGGGTGCCGGCGAGATTGCCGAGCTGGAAGAGAAGATCGGCGCCACGAAGCTGTCGAAAGAGGCGCGCGAGAAGGCCGAGGCCGAGCTGAAGAAGCTCAAGAACATGTCGCCCATGTCCGCCGAGGCCACGGTTGTGCGCAACTATCTCGACTGGCTGCTGTCGATCCCGTGGGGCGTGAAAAGCCGGGTCAAGAAGGACCTGGGCCGCGCCGAAGAGGTGCTGGACGCCGATCACTATGGTCTGGAGAAGGTCAAGGAACGGATCGTCGAATATCTGGCGGTGCAGCAGCGCAGCCAGAAGCTGAAAGGCCCGATCCTGTGCCTTGTCGGCCCGCCGGGCGTGGGCAAGACCAGCCTGGGCAAGTCGGTGGCCAAGGCCACGGGGCGCGAGTTCATCCGCATCTCGTTGGGCGGGGTTCGCGACGAGAGCGAGATCCGTGGCCATCGCCGGACCTATATCGGCTCGATGCCGGGCAAGATCATCCAGTCGCTGAAGAAGGCCAAGACCACCAATCCGCTGATCCTGCTCGATGAGATCGACAAGATGGGGCAGGATTTCAGGGGCGACCCGGCCAGCGCGATGCTGGAGGTTCTGGATCCGGAACAGAACAGCACCTTTGTCGACCACTACATGGAAGTGGAATACGACCTGTCGAACGTGATGTTCCTGACCACGTCCAACAGCTACAACATGCCCGGGCCGCTTCTGGACCGGATGGAGATCATTCCGCTGGCCGGTTACACCGAGGACGAAAAGCGCGAGATCGCGCATCGACACCTGCTGCCGAAGCAGACCAAGAACCATGGTCTGAAGGCGAAGGAGTTCGAACTGACCGAGGCGGCGCTGACCGACATCATCCGCTATTACACCCGCGAGGCCGGGGTGCGGAACCTGGAGCGCGAGATTGCCAAGATCTGCCGCAAGGCGCTGACCAAAATCCTCAAGAAATCCGCCGAACGGGTCGAGGTGACCCCGGCGAACCTGGAGGATTTCCTGGGTGTGCGGCGGTTCAAGTTCGGGCTGGCAGAAAAGGACGACCAGGTCGGTGTGGTGACCGGGCTGGCCTGGACCAGTGTCGGCGGCGATCTGTTGTCGATCGAGGCGCTGCGTCTGCCGGGCAAGGGCCGGATGAAGACCACCGGCAAGCTGGGCGACGTGATGAAGGAATCGATCGACGCGGCGGCGTCGTACGTGCACTCGATCGCGCCGTCGATCGGGGTGAAACCGCCGCGGCTGAACCGTTGGGACATTCACGTGCACGTGCCCGAGGGTGCCACGCCCAAGGACGGCCCGAGCGCGGGTATCGCGATGGTGACCTCGATCGTGTCGGTCCTGACCCAGATTCCGGTGCGCAAGGATATCGCGATGACCGGTGAGGTCACCCTGCGTGGTAATGTGCTGGCCATCGGCGGGCTCAAGGAGAAGCTGCTGGCGGCGCTCAGGGGCGGCGTCAAGACGGTGCTGATCCCGGCCGAGAACGAAAAGGACCTGCCGGAGATTCCGGACAATGTGAAGGAAGGGCTGGAGATCATACCGGTCGCCCATGTCTCCGAGGTTCTGAAACTGGCGCTGGTGCGGCAGCCCGAGCCGGTGGAATGGGACGAGGTGGCCGAGGAAGAGGCCGCCGCCGCGAAGAGCGTTGTCTCGGGCGGCGAGGGGGCATCGGCCACCGCGCATTGATCAGCGGCACAGACGATGGGAAAGGCGGGCGCAAATGCCCGCCTTTCTTGTATTCTGGGAACAGGTTTCAACTAATTGTTCGGACACTGTAGCCACATTGGCAACAGTTGAGTAATTTGGCGCAAAACGGAACCAAGAGGCGAGATCATGGCAAAACGCACGACCCGGACGCCGAGCACGACCCGGAAAACCACCGCCCGCAGCCCGCGCAAGGCGCCGGTTGCGTCGAAAGAGACCGACACACAGGACCCCTCCGAACAACTGGCAACACCGCTGCCCGAAGTCATCCGGAGCCTTGCCGAAAGCGATGTGGAGGAGGCCGAGTCGGTCGATGCCGATGCCGATGCCGATGCCGAGGACGTTGATGTCGGAGACGACGGCAACGAGTTGCGCAAACGCGAGCTGATCGACCTGGTTGTTGCCCGTTCGGAGGTGAAGAAGAAGTTCGCCAAACCGGCGGTCGAGGCGATGCTGGCCATTCTTGGCGAGGCAATCTCGGACGGGCGCAGTCTGAACCTGTCGCCGATGGGCAAGCTGAAGGTGAACAGGTCCACCGACAAGGGCACGGGACAGGTGATTATCTGCAAGCTGCGGCGCAGCACGCAAGACAGCGCGCCGGTGGAAAAACTTGACCAGGACCCCCTTGCAGAGCCTGCCGAGTAACGCTAATAACCGGCCTCACGGGTGATTAGCTCAGTGGTAGAGCGCTTCGTTCACATCGAAGATGTCAGGAGTTCAAATCTCTTATCACCCACCAGATTTCAGGGCCGCCAGGTGAAAACCTGGCGGTTTTTCTTTGTGCCGCCGGCGGTTGCGTCGGGTAGTTGATGTGGCCTGGCAAAGGAATTGGCCCCCGCTGAATTGTTCAGAAGGGGCCATGTGCAGGGGGGTGCCGGATCAGAGGCCGGGCAGGCGGTCGAGCAGGGCGCGGCGGCCGAATGTCGTGCCGGGTCGGTCGCCAAGGTCGAACCGCAGGCCGACGCCGACAAAGGCATCGTTGCTCTTGAAATTCGCCACGCGGGCATTGCCGGTGCCCAATTCGCCATACAGGTTGACGCCGCTGCCCAGGCCATAGTCGGCGCCGATGGCCATGCGGGTCATGTCCGAGCCGACCTTGTTGTCCATGTAATCGACGCTGGCGTTCAGGCTGAGGGGGCCGTTGCCGACATCGCTGCTGATCTTGGCTCCGAGCAGGGTGGCGTTGCTGCCCTGGACCCGGCCACGGGAGAAGTAGCCTTCGAGCCGGATGGTGGTGAAGTCATAAGCGCCTTCGAGGCCATAGAAGTTGCGGTCGATGCCGCCACCATCCTCGGTGCCCCAGAACCCGCCCACTGCGCCGCCATAGCCGAACTGGTAGATGCCGTGCAGCGTGGCGCTGCGGCCGCTGCCGCCGATCTGGTCGAACTTGTAGTAGCCAAGGTCCAACTGGGTCGAGACCGAGGTGCCGAGCGCCAGCTCGAACGAGCCTTGCAGCGCCTGGCGGGCGCCCTTGGACTTGCTGGTGAACTGGTAGTGGTTGACGTCGATATTCGCGCCGACCAACCCTTGTGCCGACAGGCTAGCGGGCATCAGGCCAATGGCCAGTGCCGCCGCAACCGCGCGGAGTTTCATGTTCCTGCTCCTTTGCCTGATGCGCGTGACCGCGCGGGCGCTTTTCGCGCTCTCTGGTCCGCAGAATAGCTGAGCCGTGGAATCAGGTAAAGGCTCTTGATTCAAAAGACGGAATCTTGTGTGGACCCGACATCGGAACAGCGTGGCGGATACGGGGCCACGGTGGCATCATCGGCCGGAGGGAGGCGGCCCGTCGCATCTGCAAGCGGGAAATCGGATTTCGGTCAGATCCCCTCTGTTCCCCCGGCCGAAAACATGGCTAACTCCGGCCATGCCCTTTCCGCACCATGTCTTCCGCCATACTCCGGCGCTTCGAGGTCTGATCACGCCGCCAGACGAATCCGAATTGCGCTTTGGCCTGGATCGTTTTGCCGAGTTGGATATCCAGGCGGAAAAGGAGGGCTGGCCGCCCGGTTGGCGGATGGAACATGACGCAAGGGAAGCGAACCGGCTTGGCGTTCTAGAGGGCCGCATGGTGCAGGATCTCTGGGTCTTTGCCTATGGCTCGCTCATCTGGGACCCGGCGGTTCAGGTGGAGGAATACAGGTACGGCACCTTGCCGGGGTGGCGTCGGAGTTTCTGTATGCGGCTCGAAGGCGGGCGCGGCAGTTTTGCGCGGCCCGGATTGATGGCGGCCCTGGACGAAGGCGGGCATTGCGACGGCGTCGCGATGCGCATTTCCGGGCCGCTGGTCGATCAGGAAACGCAGTTCATGTGGCGTCGCGAGATGTTTTCGGGCGCCTATCGACCATTGTTTCTGGAGGTGGCCACGCCGCAGGGCCCGGTCGAGGCGCTGACCTTTGTAATGGATCGGGACAATCGTCGATATATGCCGGATCTGCCCGAGGACGACGCCGCGCGGATGATCGCTGTGGCGGAGGGCAATCTTGGTCCCAATTTTGCCTACCTGGATTCGCTGGTTCGGCATCTCGACGAGCTTGGTATCGCGGATGACGACATGCATCGGCTGCACGCGCGCGCGCAAAACTACCGCTTGGGAGCAATGTAATCGCGGCGCAGAGGCGTATGTCCCTTGGGGCAGGCCGGTGGTGTCGTGAATTCGGGTGTCAGTGGGTTGACCTGTGCCCGGCGCGATGGAACGCGCCGGGCAGTCGGGTTAGAGCAGCGCTTCGAACAGTTTGCGGGTGTTCTCGGCGGTCATCTGGACCGGGTTGCCACCGGTCGAGGGGTCGTTCAGCGCGTCGCGCACCAGGATGTCGAGGTTCGGATCCTTGACGCCCAGGTCTGTCAGGGTTTTCGGGATGCCGAGCGACGTGTTCAGATCATCGACATAGGCCGCAAACCCGTCGAACCCGCCCGCGATGCCCAGATAGGCGGCGGCCTCGGCCAGCACGCCCTCGGCCGCGGGGCGGTTGAATTGCAGCACGGCGGGCATGCAGACCGCGTTGGTGGTGCCGTGATGGGTGTGGTGATGCGCGCCGATGGGGTGGGACAGCGCATGGATGGCGCCCAGCCCCTTCTGGAAGGCGGTGGCGCCCATGGCGGCGGCCGACATCATATGCGCGCGCGCCTCAAGGTCCGACCCGTCGGCATAGGCGCGGGGCAGGTATTCCTTGACCAGCCGCATGCCTTCCAGCGCGATGCCCTGGCTCATCGGGTGGTAATGGGGCGAGCAATAGGCCTCGACACAATGGGCAAAGGCATCCAGGCCGGTGCCGGCGGTGATGAATTTCGGCATGCCCATGGTCAGTTCCGGGTCGCAGATCACCACCTTGGGCAGCATCAGCGGGTGGAAGATGATCTTTTTCTCATGGGTGTCCGAATTGGTGATCACGCCTGCACGGCCGACCTCGGACCCGGTACCGGCGGTGGTGGGCACGGCCACGATCGGGTGAATGCCTGCCGGGTCGGCGCGGGTCCACCAGTCGCCGATATCCTCGAAATCCCAGAGCGGGCGGGTCTGGCCCGCCATGAAGGCCAGCGTCTTGCCCAGGTCCAGCCCCGAGCCGCCGCCAAAGGCGACGACGCCGTCGTACCCGCCCTCGCGATAGACCTTGAGCCCCGCCTCGACATTGCGGTCGGAGGGGTTGGGGTCGACATCCGAGAACATCGCCCGGCCAAGGCCCGCGGCCTCCATCAGGTCGAGCGTGCGGGTGGTGATCTCCATCGCGGCCAGCCCCTTGTCGGTGACCAGCAGCGGCTTGGAGATACCAGCGGCCTTGCAGGCCTCGGCGATCTCGGCGATCCGCCCCGCGCCAAAGCGGATGGCGGTGGGATAGGACCAGTTTCCAACAAGTTTCATGGGCCTCAAGCCTTTTTCAGGTGGTAGGATTTGGGACGGGTCAGGGCGTGGAAGCCCAGCACGGACAGGCCCGCGCCGCGGCCGGTATCCTTGCAGCCGGTCCAGCAGAGCGCCGGGTCAAGATAATCGCAGCGGTTCATGAACACGGTGCCGGTTTCCAGCCGCTTGCCGATCTCGTCGGCGCGGGCGGTGTCGCGGGTCCAGATCGAGGCGGTCAGCCCGAACTGGCAGTCGTTCATCAGCGCAATCGCCTCTTCGTCATCGGCGACGGGCATGATGCCCACGACGGGCCCGAAGGTCTCTTCGCGCATGATCTCCATGTCATGGGTGACATTGGTCAGGATCTGCGGCGTCAGATAGGCGCCGCCGTCATCCTGCGGGAACCGTTCGATATGGGCGGTCGCGCCCTTGGCGATGGCATCCTCGATCTGGTCGCGGGCGACCCGGGCAAAGCGGACATTGGCCATCGGCCCGATGGTGGTCTCGGAATCCAGCGGGTTGCCCAGCTTGTAGCTGTTCACCAGCGCCACCGCCTTGTCGACAAAGGCGTTGAACAGGCTCGCATGTACATAGATCCGCTCGATCCCGCAACAGCACTGGCCCGAGTTGAACATGGCCCCGTCGATCAGCGTCTCGACGGCGGCTTCCAGATCTGCGTCGGCGCGGACATAGCCCGGATCCTTGCCGCCCAGCTCGGTCGAGACGGGGATGAAGGTACCGGCGGCGGCGCGTTCCATCGCCTGGCCGCCCCGGACCGAACCGGTGAAGTTGACGAAGTTCACCTTGCGGCCGGAAATCAGCTCGGCGGTGGTGTCGTGGTCCAGCACGATGTTTTGGAACACGTCCTCGGGGATGCCCGCGGCATGAAACGCCTCGGCCATCCGCTCGCCCACCTGCAAGGTCTGGGCGGCATGTTTCAGGATCACCGTATTGCCCGCCATCAGCGCGGGCGCCACCGTGTTGATCGCGGTCATATAGGGATAGTTCCAGGGCGCCACCACCAGCACCACGCCAAAGGGCTCGCGCTCGATCTTGCGCAGAAAGGCATCGCTGTCCTCGACCACCAGCGGCGCCAGCGCGCTTTCGGCGATTCCGGCCATATAGGTGGCACGCTCGTTGAAGCCGCCGAACTCGCCGCCATAGCGGACAGGGCGGCCCATCTGATAGGCCAGTTCCACCGCCATGCGGTCGGTGGTCTTGCCCACCTCGGCCACCGCCGCCAGCACAAGTGTCACGCGCTCGGCCAGGGGGCGTGCCGCCCATGCGGCTTGCGCGGCGCGCGCGCGGTCGGCGGCGCCCATGGCCGCCTCTCGCGTGGCCACCGGCCGCTCCAGATAAACCGATCCGTCGATCGGCGAGATGCATTTGACTGTCTGAGCCATCACGATCCTCTTGGCGCCCTTGCGCCCTTCCTCTTGCCCGAAATATCCCGGGGGTGAATGCCGCGCCAGCGGCAGAGGGGGCTGGCCCCCTCCTTGTCTGGCCTTAAGCCTTTTCGAAACCGCGGGCGATTTCCCAATCGGTCACCACGCGGTCAAACTCCTCCTGCTCCCATTCGGCGCAGCGGGTATAGTGGTCGACCACCCAATCCCCCATCGCGGCGCGCAGCATGGCCGAGTTGCGCAGCGTCTCGGTCGCGGCGCGCAGGGTGCGGGGGATCTCGCCGGCATCGGCATTGTCATAGACATCGCCGCTTGTCGCAGGCGCCAGTTCGAGCTTTTCCTCCAGTCCCCGGATACCGGCGGCCAGCAGCGCGGCCTGGGCCAGATAGGGGTTCAGGTCGGCGCCGCCGATGCGGCATTCCATCCGCACACCCTTGCTGCCTTCGCCGCACAGGCGGAAGCCGGCGGTGCGGTTGTCCACCGACCAGACGGTCTTGGTGGGGGCAAACGTGCCCTTCATGAAGCGTTTGTAGCTGTTCACGTAGGGCGCAAGGAAGAACGTGTAATCGGGAGCATACTTGATCATCCCGGCGCAGAACTGGCGCATCAGTTCGGACATGCCGTGCGGCGCGTCCTTGTCATAGAAGGCCGGTTCCGATCCGCGCCAGAGCGACAGGTGCACGTGGCTCGACGAGCCGACGCGGGTATGGTGCCATTTCGGCAGGAAGCTGGCGGCATGGCCGTGCTGGTCGGCGATGTCCTTGGTGGCCATCTTGGCGATCGAGTGGTGATCGGCGTTTGCCAGCGCATCGGCATAACGGACGTTCAGCTCGCCCTGGCCGGCCTCGGCCTCGCCCTTGGTGCATTCGACCTGGATGCCGGCGGCATAGAGATGGTTGCGCAGCGGGCGCATCACATGCTCTTCACGGGTGGTGGCGAGGATGTGGTAATCCTGGTTGTAGCCGCCAAAGGTGGCGAGATCGCTGAAGCCCGACTTGCGGATCTCGGCAAAGCTCTTCTCGAACATGAAGAATTCAAGCTCGGTCGCCATCATGGGCGTCAGGCCCATCTCGGCCAGACGCGCGATCTGGGCCTTGAGAACCTGGCGGGGCGAATGCGGCACCGGTTCGTGGGTGTGGTGGTCGAGCAGGTCGCAGAGCACCATCACCGTGCCTTCGAGCCAGGGCATCGGACGCAGGGTCGAGAGGTCGGGCTTCATCACATAGTCGCCATAGCCCGCCTGCCAGCTGGTCGCCTGGTAACCGTCGGGTGTGGCCATTTCCAGATCGGTGGCCAGTAGGTAATTGCAGCAATGGGTTTCCTGCCAGGCGCTGTCGAGGAAGTTCTGCGCATGGAAGCGCTTGCCCATCAGGCGGCCCTGCATGTCGACGGCACAGACCAGAACCGTATCCACCGAGCCGTCGGCAACCTGAGCCTTGAGTGTTTCGAACGTGAGCATGTGCGACCTTTGAGTTGGAGAGAGAATTTTCGGCGAAAATTCCCGGGCATGTGGAGGCCGGTCCGCGACTGTCGCGGACCGGCGGTTTGGATCAGCCGTAGCGGTAGGGGCGTCCGGCCTTGGCCATGTCGGCGTTGTACTTCTTGAAGATCTCGACGACCTTTGCCTTGGTTTCCGACTCGGCCGCGATCTCGTCCCAGAACTTGATGGCGGCGGCTTCGACCTGGTTCCATTCGCTGTCGGGGATGGAGGTCAGCTGCATCTTGGTGCCGTTGACGCGCAAGGATGCCTCGCCGCCCCAATACCACCACTGACGGTAGTAGTGCGACTGCTCGCAGCAGAGCGTGAACAGCGCCTTGAGGTCTTCGGGCAGTTCGTTCCAGCGGTCCATGTTGGCAAAGAAATGGCCGATCCAGGCGCCCGAGATGTTGTTGGTCAGGAAGTAGTTGGTCACATCGGCCCAGCCGACGGTGTAATCCTCGGTGATGCCCGACCAGGCGATACCGTCGAGCTCGCCGGTCTGTACCGCGACCTCGATATCCTCCCACGGGAGCGTCACCGGCACCACGCCGAACTGCGACAGGAAGCGGCCCGCGGTGGGGAAGGTGAAGACGCGCTTGCCGTTCAGGTCGGCCAAGCTGTTGATCGGGTCCTTGGTGGCGAAATGGCAGGGATCCCAGGATCCGGCCGAGACGTGCTTGACGCCGACCTTGGAATATTCGGCATCCCAGATCTCGTTCAGGCCATACTGGTTGAACAGCACCGGCACGTCGAGGGAGTAGCGCGAGGCGAAGGGGAAATAGCCGCCGAACACGGTGACCTCGGTGGGCGAGGCCATGGAGTCGTCATCGGACTGCACCGCGTCGATGGTGCCGCGCTGCATGGCGCGGAACAGCTCTCCGGTTGGCACCAGCTGATCGGCAAAGAAGAGCTCGATCTGCATGCGGTCACCGGCGATCTGGTTGAACATGTTGATGGCGGGCACCACGACATGTTCGGCCAGGGCGGCACCGGCATAGGTCTGCATCCGCCACTTGATGGTCGATTGCGCCAGTGCGGGGGTGGCCAGCGGCGCGGCCGCCGCACCGACAGCGGCGGTGGTCAGAAACTTGCGTCTTGTGGTCATCGGTTGTCTCCCAGTTGCAAAAAGGTGGATTGAAAGCCCCGGTTCACTCCGGGATCACTTGTTGTAGACATATTCGGGCAGCCACAGCGCGATCTGTGGAAAGACCATGATGATCGTCAGGGCCAGCACCATCACCAGCACGAAAGGCAGGATCGAGCCGTAGATGTCGCGCAGGGTGATCTCGGGCGGAGCCATGGCCCGCATCAGGAACAGGTTATAGCCGAATGGCGGTGTCATATAGGCGATTTGTGTCGTGATGGTATAAAGCACACCATACCAGATCAGGTCGAAGCCAAGCGCGCCCACCAGCGGCACGTAAAGCGGCGCCACGATCACCAGCATCGCGGTGTCGTCCAGGAAGGTGCCCATGACGATGAAGCTGAGCTGCATCAGGATCAGGATCATCCAGGGGTTGAGGCCCAGTCTCTCGGTGAAAAGGTTCTCGATCGCCTTGACCGCGCCCAGCCCGTCGAACACCGCGCCAAAGGCCAGTGCGGCCAGGATGATCCACATGAACATGCAGGAGATGCCCAGGGTGGAGCGGACCGAAACCTCGAACACCTGGCGGGTCATCCGACCCTTGAGCACGGCGGCCAGAAAGGCCGTGAGCGCGCCGATGGCCGAGCTTTCGACGAGCGAGGTCCAGCCGTTGACAAAGGGCACCATCATCGCCGCGAAGATGCCCAGCGGCAGCAGGCCCGCGCGCAGGAGACGCAGTTTCTCACCCATGGGCACGTCACGCTCCTCGGGCGAGAGGGCGGGGCCGAGGGAGGGGTTCAGCTTGCAGCGGATGGCGATGTAGAGAATGAACATGGCAGCCATCATCAGGCCCGGCAAAACGCCCGCCAGCCAGAGCTGGCCCACCGGTTGGCGCGCGATCATGGCATAGAGCACCAGTACCACCGACGGCGGCACCAGAATCCCCAGGCTGGACCCGGCCTGAATGACGCCTGTCACCATCTTCTTGTCATAGCCGCGTTTGAGGAGTTCCGGCAGCGCGATGGTGGCACCAATGGCCATGCCCGCGACAGAAAGCCCGTTCATCGCCGAGATCAGCACCATCAACCCGATGGTGCCGATGGCCAGCCCGCCGTTCAGGCCGCCCATCCAGACATGGAACATCTTGTAGAGGTCGTCGGCGATCTTGGATTCCGACAGCACGTAACCCATGAAGATGAACATCGGCAGCGTCAGCAGCGGATACCATTTCATCAGCTTCATCGCCGCCGAAAAGCCGATGTCATAGCCGCCCCGGTCGCCCCAGAGGAGCAGCGAGGCCAGCACCGCGACAAAGCCGATGGCGCCGAACACCCGCTGGCCGGTCATCAGCATGATCATCATCGTGCTGAACATCAAAATGGCGATCAGTTCATAGGACATGTCAGATCACCTCGCGCGGGATGTCTTCGCCGCGGATACGCAGGATGTCCTTGGCCAGTTCGGAAAGGGCCTGCAACAGCATCAGGAGGATGCCCAGACACATGATCACCTTGATCGGCCAGAGGACCGGGCGCCAGGCGGTGGGGCTGCGCTCGCCATATTGGAAGGAATAGCTGAGGCTGTCATAGCCGCCATAGAGCAGCACACCGAGATAGAAGATCAGGAACAGGACAGAGAAGGCATCGGTCCATGCCTTGCGCTTTTCCGACCACTCGCCATAGAGCAGGTCCATCCGCACGTTCGAGCCCATCTGGATCGAATAAGGGCCCCCGAGGATGTAATAGGCGACCATGGCAAATTGCGCCATTTCCAGCGTCCAGAGCGAGGGGTTGATGTCAAAACCCAGATCGCTGCCGACCTTGGAGAAGCTGGACCAGAGCAGGATGCCCATCATCGCGAAGATGCCATACATCACGACCCGGCCGATCCGGCGGTTCATCCGGTCGACCGTCCGGACATATGCGCGTAGCGCGTTCATGCCTTTACCTCTGTTGTCATGACCGGCCTCCCGCAGGGGCCAGTTCGTTTATGGTGGCGGCCAGCATCGGCGCCAGTAGCCCGGCCAGGCGGTTGACGCCGGCGGGCGTGTCGATGAGGTCATTCTTGACCTCGATCATCACGTTGGGAAGGCCGCGCGCGATGGCATGTTCCCGCAAGGTATGGGTGACGCCGTCGGTGGCGGAGTAAGGCTCGTTCAGCGCAGCCCGCAGGCCCGAGCCCTCGGCCGCGCGCAGCAGGAGCTGTGCGGCGCGGTCGTCGCTGTCATGCAGGATGCCCAGTTCGACGTCGCGGGTCTTGCCCTGGTAGATTGGGGTGAAGCTGTGGATGGTGATCAGAACGGTTGGGCCCGGGCGGGCCTCCAGCGTATCGGCCAGAAGCTGGCGGAACGGGTGGTAGACGTCGCGGGCGCGCCGGTTGCGGTCGGCCTCGCTCAGGCCTGTGTTTCCGGGAATGGCAAAGACCTCGCTTTGCGCGGGCATCGCGTCGGGGCGGTGCGGCGGGCGGTTGCAGTCATAGACCAGACGGCTGACGCGGGAATAGACCAGCGGCGCATCGAGCGCGCCCGAGAGTTCCACCGAAAGCTCCATCGCGCCGATGTCCCAGGCCGCGTGAGAGCGGGCGGCGGCGGCGTCCAGTCCCAGACCGCCAAGCGCGGCGGGAATGAACCGGCTGGCATGTTCGCACACCAAGAGTGCGGCCGCAGCCCCGCGCGGGTTCAGCACACGTGCGGCGGGCCCTTCGATTTGGGACAGCACAGGGGAATCGGGTTTAGTGATCATGTGTAGCATTGGTTACATATCGGACAGGGCTGTCAAGAAAGTTTCTGTAGACATGATTACAGAAAGGGGTACGCTGAAACAAATGCTAGAGAAAAGGCCCGCGCGTGCCCCAGACAACGAAACTGGTCAAACAGCGAATTCAGGACGAGACGGAGCAACTGACCCGTTCGGAACGGCAGCTCGCATCGGTTCTGTTACAGGATTACCCGATGGGTGGGCTGCAATCGATCACCAAGCTGGCCGCTGCCGCCGGTGTGTCGACACCGACGGTGATCCGGATGGCGCGCAAGCTGGGGTTCGACGGGTTTCCCGACTTGCAGGACGCGCTGCGCGACGAGGTGGCGGCCCAGATCAAGAAACCGATCTCGAAACGCGATGGATGGGTGGTGGACGAAGGGGCGGAACACCCGCTGATGCGGTTTGCACAGGTGGTCTGGGCCAATATGCGCCACACGCTGGAGCGGATCGACACCGCGATGTTCGACAAGGTGGCGGCGATCCTGGCCGATACCGGGCGGCATCTCTATGTGGTGGGCGGGCGGATCACGCGATCGAACGCGGATTACCTGTTCAACCACATGCAGATCATCCGGCCCAATGTCACCATGCTGGGCAATTCCGCCAACGTCTGGCCGCAATACCTGCTGGATATGGACGAAGGCTCGGTCCTGGTGATCTTTGACATCCGCCGTTACGAGGCGCATCTGGAGAAGCTGGCGCAGATCGCCAGCGAGCGGGGGGTTACGGTGATCCTGTTCACCGATCAATGGGGTTCTCCCATCGGGCGGGTGGCGAACCTGACCTTTAACGGGCTGGTCGAGGCGCCGTCGAGCTGGGACAGCACCATTGCGCTGCAACTGATCGTCGAGGCGCTGATCGCCGAGGTGCAGGGCGCCCGCTGGGAGGAGAGCAAGGAGCGGATCGAGGAACTGGAGGCGATGTTCTCTTCGACCCGGCTGTTCCGCAGTCCGACCTAACATTGTGCGTTTGCGCACATTAAATCGCAATTTCTTTCCAATTGTGCGATTTCATGTGGGTGCTACCTTTGTCTCGTCACACGCGAACGGAGGACTGAGATGAGCTGGAACCCCTTGTTGGATACCCATGTGCCGATTGGCGATGCCGTGGATGCCATCGAAACGGTGATCGTGCCGCGCGCCCGCGATCTGGGCGGCTTCGAGGTGCGCCGCGCCCTGCCGGCGCCGCGCCGCCAGATGGTGGGGCCGTTCATCTTTTTCGACCAGATGGGGCCAGCCGAGTTCCTGACCGGGCAGGGGATAGACGTGCGGCCGCATCCCCATATCGGGCTGGCCACGGTGACCTATCTCTACAAGGGTCGGCTGCACCATCGTGACAGCCTGGGCACCGATCAGTGGATCGAGCCCGGCGCGGTCAACTGGATGGTTGCGGGCAACGGGGTCACCCATTCCGAACGCACCGACGACGAGGCGCGCAAGGCCCCCTTGCAGATGTTCGGAATCCAGACCTGGGTCGCGCTGCCGGAGCATCTGGAGGAGACCGGGGCAAGCTTCGAGCACACCCCGGCCGAGGCATTGCCGGAGCTGGAAGGTGAGGGCAAGCGCGTGCGGCTGATTCTAGGCGATGCCTGGGGCGCGGCGGCGCCTGTCTCCACCACCTCCGAGATGTTCTATGCGGACGCGGTTCTGCAACCGGGCGCGGCGCTGCCGCTGCCGGACAATCACGAGGACCGGGGCGTCTATGTCGTGGGCGGCTCGGTCGAGGTGGCCGGGCAGGTCTTTGACACCGGGCGCATGATGGTGTTCCGCCCCGGCGACCGGCTGAGCCTGAAGGCGGGGCCGCAGGGGGCGCGGCTGATGCTGCTGGGCGGCGCCACGATGGGTGGTCCGCGTCATATCTGGTGGAACTTCGTGGCCACCAGCAAGGACCGGATCGAGGCCGCCAAGGAAGCCTGGCGCGCGGGCGACTGGATGCATGGCCGGTTCCGTCTGCCGCCGGGAGACGATCAGGAGTTCACGCCCTTGCCTGCGCGGTGAGAAACTGGCAGGGGACGGGCCATGACCATACGACCTGCTACAGCCCGCGACCTGCCCGCGATCCGCGACCTGCATCTTGCCAACTGGCGTGCCTCATATGCCGGTGCCTTGCCGGAGGCGTTTCTGGGCGCGCCGGTGGCGCAGGAGATGGCCGCGCGCTGGGCGGCGCTGCCGCCGGTGGGCGATATCCTGCTGGTGGCGGGCGCGGGTGAGGGATTCGTCCTGGTGCGCCCGGGCCACCCGGAGGGGCCGCTGATCGAAAGCCTGCATGTCGCGGCCGAGGCGCGCGGCAGCGGTCTGGGAGAGGCGCTGTTGCGTGCGGCGGCGGCAGAACTGGATCGGCGCGGGCACCGCGCCATGTGGTTGGAAGTCTTGGACGAAAACACCGCCGCGCGCCGGTTCTACAAGCGTATGAGTGGCGTCGAAGGGCCTGTTTTTGCGGACGAAATCTGTGGCAACCCGGTACCGGCGCGCAAGATCCACTGGGCGCGGTTGGACAATTTTCCGGGTGCGGGCGAAAAAAATGCGAAACCTGCTTGACGATGCCGGAGCGGGGCCATAATACACCCAAACGTTCCGCAGGGAACGCCATATCACGCAGCGCGCGGTTGTAGCTCAGTCGGTTAGAGTACCGGCCTGTCACGCCGGGGGTCGCGGGTTCGAGCCCCGTCAACCGCGC